>JBQCFO010000513.1:0-2748 GCA_051959055.1 Ginsengibacter sp.
CAACATTTTTAGCTAACTCAATGGTGGCTTATGGAACAGATCAACACCAGAACTTATTAAAGATCGCAACACAAAAATGGATTGATTTTAATGTAATGCAGTCCCAACAGGCATGGGCAGAATGGAGGCGGACAAAGATGCCGGTGTTAAATTTTCCTACAGATGCCAGTTCTAGTTTATCGCCAAATGTGCCAACAAAATTGTTGTACCCTTCCACTGAATCTATCCTGAACTCTGTTAACTATCAATCAGTAAAATCAACTGATAATGTGACCAGTAAAGTGTTTTGGGATGTAAAATAGAGACGGGAGCGATATAATAGACAAATGAGCGGAAAGGTGGTTTTTCAAAAAAGCTTTTCCGCTTATTTGTTTGTTTACTGATAGATATTCTGTTTGTAAGTTTGAAACTCAAAAAGTTGTTGTAGTAAAAGAACAAATAACGCGAATTTTAATTTTCTAAAATCCTTATACTTTAAAAATTATTCTCGAAGTCCTGATTCAAAATATCTGAAATGAAATTATTTAAAACCTGCTCTCAGAAAGCTCTCATTCTTTTATTCACGATTGTATTTTACACAAATACCTCTGCTCAGCACAATGAATATTATCCTGATCCCAATCCGGTTATTCAAAAAAAATTAGAGGAATGGCAGGATCTGAAGTTTGGATTGTTAATGCATTGGGGCACATACAGTCAATGGGGGATTGTGGAAAGCTGGAGTATTTGCCCCGAAGATCTGAGTTGGGCAACGGGAGGAAGAAAAAAGGGCGTAGCAGATAGTTACAATGAATATGTGAAAAAATATACCAACCTTAAAACCACTTTTAATCCAACCAGATTTAATCCTGAAAAATGGGCCGAGGCAGCAAAAGAAGCCGGAATGAAGTATATGATTTTTACTACCAAACATCATGACGGTTTTTGTATGTTCGATACCAAATACACAGATTATAAAATCACCGATAAAGATTGCCCTTTTTCAACAAATCCACGAGCAAACATAACAAAAGAAATTTTCGATGCTTTTAGAAAAGATAATTTTTGGGTCGGCGCTTATTTTTCAAAAACTGATTGGCATAGTGATGATTATTGGTGGAAAAAATTTACGGCAAGTGATCGCAATGCAAATTATTCGATTCAAAAACATCCGCATCAATGGAAAAAATTTGTTGATTTTACGCACAACCAGATAAATGAATTAATGAGCAATTACGGAAAAGTTGATATTCTTTGGTTGGATGGAGGTTGGGTGCGTAAAAAAACAGATGAGGAAATAAAAGAGGCGCTGTTAGATACTTCTGAAGGATCAAGATGGGCGCGTAATCCTCAAAGCCAGGATATCAATATGCCAGGACTGGTAAAAGAAGTGAGAAGTACACAACCGGATTTAATTGTTGTCGACAGGGCAGTTCCGGGCGAATATCAAAACTATCTGACTCCGGAACAACATATTCCGGAAACAGGCCTGCCTTATCCATGGGAAGCCTGTATGACTATGGGAAATAGCTGGAGCTATGTGCCGGGTGATGTGTACAAATCAGCCGAGGTACTGGTGAATACTTTAGTGGATATAGTAAGCAAAGGAGGCAACTATTTATTAAATATCGGTCCCGGGCCGGATGGGGAATGGGATCCTGTTGCCTATGAGCGTCTAAAAGAAATCGGGGCATGGATGAAAATAAATAGTGAGGCGATCTACGGAACAAGGATGTACACCGTTTTTTCCGAAAATGAACACATACATTTCACGCAATCGAAGGATAAAAAAACAAAGTTCATTTTCTTATCTGGTTTCCCTGATAGTGGAAAAGTGTTAATTACTAAGATGCCTTTTGAAAAGAACAGTTCGGTAAGAATGCTGGGAACAAATAAAAATCTAAGCTGGAAAAAAACACCAGGTGGAATTGAGATAAATATTCTCTCAAAGCTAAAAAACGCAAGCAATTATGTTTGGGTTTTAAAAATCCAGGAAAAATAAAATCAGGAGAAAAGGAACTTATTAAATTTTCATTAGAAACCATGAAGAGCTATTTGTTTATTGTTATCGCCAGCATATTTATTGGCAAGGCGAATGCACAGTCAGTTTTGCCATACAAAGATTCTTCATTGACCATCGAAGTAAGAGTGACCGATCTGCTGCAGAGAATGACTCCGGAAGAAAAATTCTGGCAATTATTTATGATACCAGGAGATCTGGATCATGCACAGCCCGGTCAATATAACCACGGTATTTTTGGTTTCCAGGTTAGTGCTGTTGGTAACGATGCTAATGCGGCTCAGCAGATGCTTCAATACGGCACAAAAGAAAACGCACGGAGTCTGGCAAAAAAGATTAACGCGATTCAAAAATATTTTGTCGATAGTTCGAGATTAGGAATTCCCATAATAGCTTTTGATGAGGCGCTGCATGGATTGGTAAGAGCAGGTGCTACTTCTTTCCCGCAGGCAATTGGCCTGGCAGCTACCTGGGACACAACGCTGATGGCAAAAGTGGCGATGGCAATTGCAACCCAAACGAAAATGCGTGGGATCAGGCAGGTGCTTTCACCGGTTATCAATATTGCGAGTGATGTACGCTGGGGACGGACAGAAGAAACCTACGGTGAGGATCCTTTTCTCACTTCGGCGATGGGAGTGGCTTTTATGAGTGCATTTGAAAAAATGAATATCATCACTACACCAAAACATTTTATTGCAAATGTGGGAGATGGGGGGCGTGATAGTTATTCGATCCATTTTAGTGAG
>JBQCFO010000514.1:0-11927 GCA_051959055.1 Ginsengibacter sp.
GGATAGGTACCACCTGTCTGCCAGCTGTCTGCTATTCTGAAAGGAGAATAAGCTGCAGAAGCAATTGTGCTGCTATTATTAAAATCTGTAAATTGGGTACCAACCCGGTACATTAAATTGAGCCAATTGGTAGCCTGAAGGTTTAATTGTAGTACCCCTGTAAAAAAGTTGGACCTTTGAATGATACGGGAATTATAAATTTGCCACCACGGGTTGGGATAGTAACCATTATAATAAAGGTCAAAGAAATAAGGACTGCTTGGATTCTTTAAGCGGGGATCGTTTAATGGTATGTTGGCGCCCTGGTTAAGCAGATTCCAATATACAGGCCGTCCCTGGGCAAAATCAGGTCCCGCGGTATTTGAATATATTTGAGCATAGCTTAAATTGTACTGAGCAGAGAATTTACCATAAGTCTTTACACCTGAAACATAAAAACTGGTGCGGCGACCCTGATCATGTGGTACTACACCTTTTGTGCTGACATCCTGCGCTGACAGAAAATAAGAGTTTTTTGCATCTCCTCCGGAATAAGTTAAATTATTTTGGATCCGGTAACCTGTTTGAAAAAAGGATCTCCTTGGATCCGGACTGATTCCGCGAAAAGGCTGTTTGAAAAAAGTACTGTCCGGACCAGAGCCTCCAATGTAACCTAAATTTGGGTCGCCGTTAAATTCCATCCCAAAGTTTTGGTTTTCGTATGGTACATAAAGAATTTCCCCGGTATAGGGATTTTGAAAATTATATCTTGGATCCCACGGATAAGGTCCTGTTTCTCCACTTCCAGGTGCATATTTGTTCTGCAACGGTGGCATATAAGATACCCGTTCCAGCATGCTAGTGTTGTTATATTCTACAACTGGCTTGCCGCGTTCACCTCCTCTTTTTGTAGTTACTACCAATACACCGTTCGTGGCATCTACTCCATAAAGAGCAGCGGCACTCGCTCCCTTCAAAACCGTAATGCTTTGCACGTCATTTGGATTGATACTGCTTAAAAAATCACTGCGAACCGCAATGCCATCTACAACTATCAAAGCCTGATTGTCAGCATTTAAGTGACGATAACCACGAAGCACCACACGTATTCCAGGATTCACACCGTTATTAACAGTATTGATTTGAAGGCCGGCTACTTTTCCGGTTAGGCCTTCTCCGATGGTAACGGGTTTTGAAACGTTAAGGTCATTTGAATTTACGGTTTTTGTACTGTAACCGAGTGATTTCTCCTGCCTCTTGATTCCCAGTGCGGTTACCACTACTTCATTCAATCTTTTGGTGCCAGATGCAAGAGTCACATCAATCTGGCCGCGGCTTCCGATTTTAATGCTCTGATCTTCAAACCCCACTCCCGTGAAAACGAGCGTGGAATTTACTGGAACGCTAATTTCATATTGGCCGTTTGCATCTGTAGCAGTTGCTGTATTGGTAGCCTTCTCCTGAACCGTAATTCCCGGGACAGGACTTCCATCAGGACCTGTTACAAGCCCCCTCACTGTGTGTGTTTGTGCAGATGCTAAAAATCCAGTTAGCATGAGCACTGTAAAAAGTACTAGTATTCTTTTCATGTGTTTTAATTTAAAATTTTTTGAGTTCAGTTTCGATTTGCTGGTAAGCATTTATTTTTGATCTAGTTAGCTTGCTTTTAACGTTTCATTAATGCAAAGAGGCAACTTTTTTTTGAAAATCGTTGCAAAGCCATTTTTAATTTACAATAGCATGACAAATAATTTCACGAGTAATTTTAGTGTAAAAAAAGGCTTAAATCCCTATGATAAACGAGAATAAAATTTATAATTTTAAAACAGCACCGGCATAGAAAAAGAAACTGAATAAAACAATAAAATGTGTTGCAATAAAACAAGTTACACAGTAATGAAAATCTATATTTGGAAAATTAAAAGTGGCTTTTTCTCCTTTCAAAAAAGTTATAGAAAATTAAAAATCCTGGGTGCTCCCAAGAAATAAAATATTGTAAAAAAATCGACAATTATAGTGGAATATATTACTTTAATATGACAAAAGCTTTCCGTTACTCCGGATTATAAATAACAAAATGAATTGCCAAAACTGTTTTTAAAATTTCTAAAAAGCGAAAATATAAAGAGGATAAAAAATATAAAATTTAAACTTATCGCCGGAATGAAATATAATTTCCAAAAGAAAACAGGCTATTTGATTATTACATAAAATAAGATCCCTGTGATGGCGCCCTCAGCCAGAAGTGATGATGTCCACGTATCGGATGAATTCTTTTTTTTAGTACGGAAAATCGTCTTAAAAACTGTAAATCATTTGAACTTTTATTTCTGATTTTTTATTTCCTTTTATTGCATCAAGGCCGCTTCCAATCGATGTTTTATCAGTATAAATTGTTTGTGCAAATCTTGACCAGAGCGATAGTTTTCCTGATATTTTATAATGAATATTGATATAGTAACGATATCCTTTATCAAAAAAAACCGGGATGGAATATCCGTATAAAACATCGTTTTCAAAAGCATAAATACGGCTATCATAACCATCCGTTTCAAAATATGACAACCTGGTATTTGCGGAAAAGTACTTTGAAGGAGGTTTATAATTTAGCTGGATAAAAGCTAGATATCCGTTTTGCCGGAATTCATTTTTCTCATCAAAAACCAGGAGTTCTACTCGCGACCTTAAACTGAAACGATTGTCAATTTTATAATCGAATTCGGTTCGCAAACTTTTCTTTGGCCTTCCTACTACCGGATTTAAATAAGATTCATCCGTATTGAAATTAATGGGTTTCTTTTGATACCTGAATCTTGACCTCAACTGAAACTGTTTATTGGGTTGATAAGTAAATTGTAGCATGTAATCATTTCCTGAAGTTGGCGCATCTACACGGTATTTCAGCCAGGGAAAATGATAAAAATCGGCGTACGCATCCAGTCGTATGAAACTTGTTGGAGTGATCGTTATTCCCGAATAAAATCCGCTTTCGTTGGTAGGATTAGTATTTTCTGTAAAAGCATTAGAATACAAAGATTGATATCCTCTTGAAATATTACGGTACAATAAAGTCATCGCTATATTCGCATCTGCATTGATCAATAATCCATTAACAAAAGCTTTGTCCCAATCTCCATCGGTGGCGGCTTCCCCAAAGAAATGCATATTTTGGTAGGTGAAACTGTAATCCAAACTGTAGTTTCCCATGTGCTTTCCTGACAAACTATACCTATTATACAAATAATCCGCTTTGATGATTTGATGTTCAAAATCATAATGAACCGCATTTGTTCCCAAATGAAATTTTTCATTAGAAAAAGAAAAGTTGCCTCCATACGTTAATTGTCCCTCGATACCTTTTCCGGCGATTTCATTGGCTGTCCGGTGATATCCCGAAGTATGCAACGAGGTGACATGATGAATTTTATTCTCAGAATCCGTTTCAAAACCAGCATCCATTTTCCGGTAACTTACAAAACCAGTTGCTTCCATATTTTTCCTTTGCAAAGTAATTCCTGCTCCCCTGTGATAGACGATTTCTCCTGCTGAATTATAAGGCGTCAAAATCTCTGATTGTCTTTTGGTATTCGTAATTTCAGCGCCTTTGCCAAATGCGAGGCTTTGCCATTGCGTTAATCCCTGCCCCATATTTACAGAAAAATCACCAATAGCCAGGCATTTTATAATGCCCAATTTCCTTATAAAAAGATGTGCAGAATAAAAATCAAACCCGTTTTTTTGTGTTCCTTTAAAAAACTGTTCGCCTGCATCTTTTTCGGCAGTAAAGCCATATTGAAGCAGATTTCCGGATTTATATTTATATCGCAAAAGCAACTTTTGCCGGCTTCCCGGATAAAAATTATTTCCGGTGTTTCTGTCTAAAAGATACCCTTTCGATTTTTCAATCGTTTGTGAAGCACGAAAAAGCAAAGTGCTGTTTCCATTTTTAAACCTCTTGTTTAAGGAATGAAAAACAGCTGCCTTTTCTGCCACAATCACAAATGGACTGATGCGCCTGATAACATCCAAATTCCATCCTGGAATAGCTTGTAATTCATAAATACTTAAAAAATTCCCGAACAATTTTCGGTAAGAAAGAAGATTATTTATTTGTACCGCATTCAGCAATTTCAACTCTTGTAATAGGTTTGCATCAGCCACATTGAGATTTACCGGTTCTTTTAAAAAATGCTGCATTTGCTGCAAATAGCCATCATCTTCCGTTTCGATATCTTCATTCGCTTCAGTTAAATCTTCTAATTGTTGCTCTATAATTGCCGGTGGTTCATCCAATATTTCCTGTGCTTTTGCTGTATCCGGATTTCCAATAAGAAAAAGAAATACGGAAAATGAAAGCAGATTTTTTACCGGTTCAATCGCTCTCATTTTCTTTCGGTTTTAAATCCATAATGAGCATCAGGCCGGGACTGATACCAAGTTGAGGATGATAACTGGCGCTTATATCTAATCTAAAATTCTTCCAACTGATCCCAGCGCCACCATAGGGCGATTCATTTTGCGAAGCAATACCAAAACGAGCAAAAAACTGCCTGGCAAAATTATATTGCACACCGGCATTTACATTTACTGGCAAATCTTCCTGCTTTACTATTTCAGCACTTACAAAAAAATTATTGGATGCTTCATATCCGATTCCAAAAGAATAAATGGAACTTAATTTATCATTTTCCGTTTTAGATAGCCTCCATCCTACCGGATTGAACATATGAATACCACCACTTAACTTTTCAGTAAAACGACAAATAACACCGATTTCAAAATTCACTGTTGAAGGGCTTTCAAAACCGGGAATGTGAAAGGAATAATAATTGAATTTGATTCCCAAATCCAGTTTTTTGCCAACATTGCGCGCGTAAGCAATGCCGAGTTGCGATTCGTTATAATTTTTATAACCAAGATAGTCTGCCTGGAAGGCAAAATTTCCTTCTTTTGTTGGCACGGCAACAATAGCAGAATACATATTTGTTTCGGCAAGTAAAAACCGGTTTTCACCATATAAACCTACTGAAGAATTTTCTATTTGTGCAAGCGCCGCATCGTTGGAAGTAATGGAAAAAACATCTGGGTTCTTACTATACGCTCCGAGGCCGATATAGCAAGCGGAAACAGGTTTCCTAACAGATTGTGCATTACACAGATTTATTGAGAACAGAAAAAAATATAGCAGATAGATTTTTCTCAAAGCGTCAATTTTTAGGCTCAATAAAAATATAAATTAAATTTAAGATTTTGTTTGGATGAAACAAAAAATAAAAAAAATTACAAAGAGTATTACACAGAGTTACTCAGAGAAGACACAGAGAACCACGGAGTAAAAGGCCTCTGTGAACCTCTGTGTTTCTCTGTGGTTCTCTGTGTAATTTCCTTCTCTTAATGTGGTTCTCACTGAATTTGAATAAAAGAATTGTTCCAAAATCCCTCTTCCTGGTTTAATTTTGCAGCCATGCAATTATTAGAAGGAAAAGTGGCGTCCGCAGCCATCAAAGAAGATTTAAAAAAGAAAGTTTCTGCATTAGCATCTGAAGGAAAAAAAGTTCCGCACCTGGCTGCAATCCTTGTCGGAAACGATCCTGCAAGCGAAACTTATGTGGCTTCCAAAGTAAAAAACTGCAAAGAAGTTGGCATCAATTCTTCCTTGTACAAATATGAAAGTTCTATTACGGAGCAAAAGCTTTTAGAAAAAATCAATGAATTAAACCACAATACGGAAATTGACGGCATTTTAGTGCAGGTTCCTTTACCCAAACATATTTCAGAAAAAAAAGTAATCAATACCATTTCTGCCGAAAAAGATGTGGATGGTTTTCATCCGTTAAATATTGGAAATATGGTGCTTGGTTTTCCAACATTTATTTCGGCAACCCCTTTTGGAATTTTGCTTTTGCTGCAACATTATAACATTGAAACCGCGGGAAAAAACGTAGTGGTTATTGGCAGAAGTAATAACGTGGGAACGCCGCTCAGCATTTTGCTCAGCAGAAATAATAATGAGTATGGAAATGCGACCGTTACACTTTGTCATTCGCGAACAAAAGACATCCAATCCATTTGCCAAAAAGCAGATATTTTAATTGCTGCCATTGGTAAACCAAAGTTTGTAACTGCAGATATGGTAAAAGAAAACGCGGTAGTAATTGACGTAGGCATTAACCGGATAAAGGATGCAACAAAAAAGAGCGGATTTGCCTTAAAAGGCGATGTTGATTTTGAAAATGTAGCGCCCAAATGCAGTTACATCACTCCCGTTCCCGGCGGCGTAGGACTTATGACCATTGCGGCTTTACTGATGAATACATATAAGGCAGCTGAGTTTAATTATTAAATTATTGAAGGTTTTAGCTTGAAAATTAAACTAAATTCACCTTCAACCTTCAACCTTGAAGTTTCAACACCAAACCTTGAACCAATCAAATACCATAAATAAAATCACGACCCTTCCCATAATGGAGGCCTTTTATACCCTTCAGGGCGAAGGTTTTCACCAGGGAAAAGCAGCGTATTTTATCCGGCTTGCGGGCTGCGATGTTGGCTGTGTCTGGTGTGATGTAAAAGAAAGCTGGGATGAAAATTTATATCCTTTGCAAACAATAGAAGAGATTGTTTCAAAAGCAAAAGAAAACCCGGCGAGACTTGCAGTAATAACCGGCGGTGAACCCACTTTATATAATCTGCAAACTCTGACATTTGCCTTGCAAAAAGAAGGATTTCAAACCAATATTGAAACCTCCGGATCATCACCTTTGACGGGAATATGGAATTGGATATGCCTTTCACCTAAAAAATTTAAGCCACCACTTCCTTCAATTCTGAAAAAAGCGGATGAACTGAAAATAATCGTTTTTAATAAAAGTGATTTTCTATGGGCCGAAAAATATGCTGCAGAAGTCTCTCATAACTGCAAACTCTATCTTCAACCAGAATGGACCAAATCGAAACAGGTTACTCCATTGATTATTGATTACATTAAGGCACATCCACAATGGCAATTTTCATTGCAAATTCACAAGTATATTAACATACCCTGAGATTTTTTTTAATGGAATGTTGTCAAGGATTAAAAACTGATCTACAAAACGATTTACTCAATCTTCGAGCCGTTCGTTAGCTTTTCAAGCACAAAATAAACTGCAGGACAAAAAGAAGAATTTTTTAAAGTAATAGCAGGGCGCTTAAAAATTACATCTTCATCTGTATAGGGAAAACGATGGCAATCAGAAGGGCGGTTTTCATAAATAGAACAAAAATTATCTTCCCCTAAAAATGGACAAGGAGAGGTTTTTGTTACATAATCTCCATCTTCATCCACCCTTAGATAGGTTTCAACAAAAGCGCCTTCCTTCATTTTTAAATGCTTCGAAATTCTTTTGATATCAGGCGTTTTAAACCGGGGCGAATAATTTCTGCAACAATTAGCACAGGAAAGACAATCAATTTTCTCAAAGGCTTCTTCGTGCAGGCTTGGCAATTGTTTCAGCACTTTATTTTTATCAGCGCGCTTTAAAAAAGATTTATATTTTTTCTGATTTTCGGCAGATTTCTTTTCCCAGTTTTTCAGAATGTCTTCATTCATTTTGCAAAGATAATCCGGGAGTTCCTAAAGATGCTGTTGTTTAATTTTTTGGTCTTTTATTAGGATTTCTTTTGTGATGAAAACAGCCAAGTATTTTAACAGAATGACTTTTTTAATTACGAAATATAGAGAATAAGGGAACCTTTTAATTTTTAAAGCTCTTATATTTTTATACCGAACTTTAAAGAATGGAGACATTTCTAAAGATTTATAAGCATACTGAAGAAAATTTATAAATTGTTTTGGAGCGATAACGCTGTCTAACGAATAAAAATCAATTGCATCTTCAATTTCTCTTTGAGCACGTGGAGAAACAATTATTTTATAAGCCATATTTTTTCTTAAGAAAATTTATTGACGTTTCGCCAGAAAGATAAGTATGCTCGTCCTCTTTCAATCGTTCATCTAAAATGGCTTTCTTATCATCACCCAATTTCGTACTCTTTTATTTAATATAAGGTTTTATTGATCCTAAATAAAAATATGCATATAAACTGTAAGCGGTCATTTGTTTAAATAAAAATCGAATAATTAAGATATTGATAAATTTCAGGTATTCTCATATTTAATAGAAAACAGGATAACATTTCTAATTGTAACTTCGCGCCGACATTTTCACTACAAAATACAAATCCTCGTTTTTTCTTTGTTTACTGTGAAAATAAAAAGCACAATTTTTTTATGAATCTTTTTGAAAAACAATCTTCAGAATTTGTCTCCAGGCATATTGGACCTGATGAAACGGAAACTAAAGAAATGCTTGCTACCATCGGCGTTGCTTCGCTCGATGAATTAATTGATAAAACTGTTCCTTCTGGTATAAGGCTGCATAAAAAAATGGCTATCGCTGAGCCAATCAGTGAATTTCAATATCTGACCGAATTAAAAAAAATTGCCAACAAAAACAAAATTTTTAAATCGTACATAGGCCAGGGATATTATGACACCATCACCCCTTCGGTAATTTTGAGAAGCCTTTTTGAAAATCCCGGATGGTACACTCAATATACGCCTTACCAGGCTGAAATTGCACAAGGGCGTTTGGAAAGTTTGCTGAATTTCCAAACAATGGTCAGTGATTTAACAGGGTTGCCTATCGCCAATGCAAGCCTCCTGGATGAAGGAACCGCCGCTGCTGAAGCGATGGCGATGCTTTTCAATCATAAAAATAAAAACCATGATCATATCTCTGCAGGTAAATTTTTCGTGGATGAAAAAATATTTGAACAAACCAAAGAGATTTTAATTACAAGAGCAAAACCTGTCGGAATCGAATTGGTTTTTGGAGATTATGAAACTGCTCCATTGGATGAAACCTATTTCGGAGCAATTGTACAATATCCAAATAGTGAGGGAAGCGTTGAAGATTACACAAACTTTATTGAAAAAGTTCACGAAGTAAATGCTCATGTTGTGATGGCAACGGATTTGATGGCACTTACTTTATTAATTCCTCCCGGCGAATTAGACGCAGATGTGGCCATTGGTTCATCACAGCGATTTGGAGTACCAATGGGATTTGGCGGCCCACACGCAGCCTTTTTTTCAACAAAAGATGAATTTAAAAGAAATATTCCCGGAAGGATCATTGGAGCAAGTATCGACGCTGAAAATAATCGTGCGCTTCGTATGGCGTTGCAAACGAGAGAGCAACATATCCGCCGCGAAAAAGCAACCTCTAATATCTGTACAGCCCAGGCTTTGCTGGCAAATATGGCTGCTATGTATGCTGTGTATCATGGCGCTGAAGGTTTGAAAGATATTGCGAAAAGAATTACTTTATTGACCCAAACTCTTGCTGAACATTTACAGGAGAGCGGTTATGAATTGACAAATAAAGATTATTTTGATACGGTCACTTTTAAAATAAACAATCGTGAAAAACTCTCGGACATTTCGCAGGCTTATGAAATGAATTTTCATTTTTCTTCAGACAATCTTGTTACGATTTCTTTGGATGAAACCACCACAAAAAATGATATTCTCCATATTGTGAGTGTCTTTGATACTGCCAGGGATATCGATACTTCGGCAGTCACTTTTGATGATGATGCGGATCTGAATAATATTCCTGTTTCACTCCAAAGAACGTCCGGTTTTTTACAATATCCGGTATTCAGGAAATATCACAGCGAAACAGAAATGATGCGGTATTTAAAAACATTGGAGAACAAAGATCTTTCGCTTACACAATCAATGATTGCTTTAGGATCATGCACCATGAAGCTGAATGCCGCTACAGAACTGATTCCTGTGAGTTGGGCGCATTTCAGCCGCATTCATCCCTTTGCTCCTTCATCGCAAACAGAAGGTTATGATTTCATCGTAAAAGACCTGGAAAAATTATTGTCAATTATTACAGGATTTGCAGCTTGCTCTCTTCAGCCAAACAGCGGGGCACAGGGAGAATTTGCGGGTTTGATGGCCATCAGAAGAAATATTGAAAGGAAAAATCCAACCCACAGAAATGTAATTCTTATTCCTATTTCTGCTCATGGAACCAATCCTGCTTCTGCGGTAATGGCTGGATTTAAAGTGGTGGTTACAAAATGTGATGAACAAGGAAATATTGATATCGGAGATTTAAAACTGCAGGCAGAAAAAAATAAAGATGTTCTTGCGGGATTGATGGTTACTTATCCATCAACTCATGGTGTTTTTGAAGAAGGTATCAAAGAGATTTGCGATATTATTCATGAAAACGGCGGATTGGTTTATATGGACGGTGCAAATATGAATGCGCAGGTTGGATTGACTGCTCCCGGATTTATTGGCGCAGATGTTTGCCATTTGAATTTGCATAAAACCTTCGCAATCCCTCACGGCGGCGGTGGACCAGGAATGGGGCCAATTTGTGTGAATGAAAAATTAGCGGCTTTCTTACCTGGGAAGAACAATGAAGGAACCGTAAGCGCTGCAAAATATGGTTCTGCGAGTATTTTGCTTATCAGTTATGCTTACATAAAAATGCTGGGTGAAAGTGGAATGAAAAAAGCAACAGAATACGCCATTCTGAATGCCAATTATATGAAAGCGCGTTTAAAAAAATATTTCAAAATTTTGTTTACCGGTAAAGCCGGAACCTGCGCGCATGAATTTATTGTTGACCTGCGTCCTTTAAAAAACAGCGCCGGCATTGAAGCCGAAGATGTTGCCAAAAGACTCATGGATTACGGCTTTCACGCACCCACATTAAGTTTCCCCGTTGCCGGAACTATCATGATAGAACCAACAGAAAGTGAGAACAAACAGGAACTGGATAAGTTTTGTGACGCGCTGATCTCCATTTACGAAGAAATAAAAAGTGTTGAAACCGGCGAAGCCGACAAGAAAGATAATGTCCTGAAAAATTCACCACACACTTTGGCAGTCATTGCTGCTGATGAATGGAATCATACTTATAGCAGAAGTAAAGCCGCATTCCCATTGAATTATTTAAGAGAAAATAAATTCTGGCCGGCTGTCAGCCGGGTTAATAATACCTATGGTGACAGGAATTTGGTTTGTACTTGTGAGCCGGTGGAAAGTTATTTGGAGGTAGAAGAGTGATTGTTCTCTTTATTGCGTAAACAATTTCTTCTGTGAACTATGCCGGCCATAAATTGGCGCGAGAGTGGGAATTGTACCGTTTATAAATAATTATGGAAAATAAGAATTCCACTTATTTCTTCATTTACTGCCATCCTAAATCCAATTCTTCATTCCCCCAAACTTAAATATACTTTTTCTTAATTAATTTTACGCCCTTAAACTTAAATATGGATTTTTATATTTAACTTTACTCCATTAAACTTAAATAATGATTTCTATATTTAACCTTTATGGACATTAAAAATTTTAAATCAGGAACGGAAGTTAAGCAACCAACAGGTTACAAAATTTTTATTCCGAATGAAATAAATCATCCTTTTATCTGGACGGATGCAAGTATCAATACGTTATTAGAAAAAGCGACTTTGCAGATTGGCTCTTTGAACAGTTATTCAAAATTTGTTCCTGATATTGATTTGTTTATCAAAATGCATGTGGTAAAAGAAGCGACCGTGAGTAGCAGAATAGAAGGTACGCAAACAAATATCGAAGAAGCGTTGATAAATGAAACAGATATCAATCCGGAAAAGCGCGACGACTGGCAGGAAGTAAATAATTACATCCAGGCCATGAACTATGCAATATCGAGAATGGAAAATTTTCCTCTGTCATCCCGGTTGTTAAAAGAGACCCATAAGGTTTTATTGAATGATGTAAGAGGGAAACATAAACTTCCGGGCGAATTCCGGTCATCTCAAAACTGGATTGGTGGTGCATCGCTGGCGGATGCCATTTTTATTCCGCCACCATTTCACAATTTGAACCA
>JBQCFO010000515.1:0-19018 GCA_051959055.1 Ginsengibacter sp.
CAGGAAAACTAACAACCCTAAAAAAAATTTTTGGTGTTAAAAATTATTAATAAAAATGTTTACTTCATATTTTTAAAATAAAAAAAAAGTGTACACGACTCAGTAATATTAATGCAACCATCGCCAAAATAGAAAGAGAAATTGAGGAACTGAAAAAAAGAGGCGAAAAGTAAATTGTGCTCTTCTGCTGGTTTTTAAAGAACATTATCATTCCTTTTGAAATTATTTATGTAACACAGAATTCTTAATTTTTGGAAATAAGAATCTGTGTTATTGCCGCCTGACCAAACGGGCGAGTGTTCTTTTTGGAACAGGGCAAGGGTTACAAATCTTTTAGAATGAATAAATCTGCATCCTTCCAGAAAGGAAACTGATTCCGTGTTTCTGTTATTTTTTCTTTTTGCAGGGAAATGGTAAAAATATCTTCCTCTTTATTTTTTTGATAAATGATTTCCCCTAAAGGGTCAATAATGATGCTGTCGCCACTATAATGAATTTTATTTCCATCTTCACCGGTACGATTTGCACCTACTACGAAGCATTGATTTTCAATTGCTCTTGCACGCAATAAAGTTTGCCATGCAATGCTCCGTTTTTCCGGCCAGTTCGCCACATTTATCAGCAAATCATATTTGTTTTCTGATTGAAAACCCTGCCTTGCCCAGACCGGAAAGCGCAAATCATAACATATCTGCAGGTTGATTTTCCAGCCTTTTACTGACGCGATTAATCTTTTATTTCCTGCTGTATAATGTGCATGTTCATCAGCATAAGCAAACAAATGCCTTTTGTTATAAACACCAAAATTCCCATTCGGCAACATCCAAATCAGCCGGTTAAAATAGTTTCCATTGTCTTCAATAATTACACTCCCGGTTAGAATAATTTTTTTTTCGGCCGCAATTCTTTTCATCCATTGAACGGTTTCTCCCTCCATTTTTTCTGCCAGCAATTCCGGTTTCATACTAAAGCCGGTGGTGAACATTTCGGGAAGAATGACGATTTCGGTTTTCTCTTGTATGCTATCAATTTTCTGCTGAAGCATTTCAAGGTTGGCTTTTTTGTTTTCCCAAAAAAGATTGGTTTGGATAAGAGTAATGGTGAGTGAGGACATGTTGTTTCAATGAACAGCAAAGTTATTGGGTTTGCCGGATGATGTAATTAATTTAAAAGCGCTTAAAGATTATTCACTGCTTCTCTTATTAAGTCATTCTCAAATCCTTTTTGCAATAGAAAATCCTGCAATTTTCTTTTTTTAATAAAAATATTTTTTTCGCTTTTTAAAGTTTTCAATTTTTGTTCCACCAACTTTTGAAAGGCCTTTTCATAATCTTTTTCATCAATTTCTTTCAATGCTTTTTTGATGCAATACTCGCTAACCTGTTTCAGCTTTAAAGATTGTTTTATTTTATTTTTCCCCCATTGTTTCATCCTGAATTTTCCCCCGGCAAAATGAATGGCAAAGCGTTCTTCATTCAGATAATTTTCAGTGATTAACGTGTAAATGATTTCTTCTACTTCTGATTTATTCAATCCAAAAGAATATAATTTATCGCGCACTTCTGCATGGCACCTTTCCTGGTAATCGCAGTATTGTTTTATTTTAGGGACAGCTTGTTGAGGGGTAAAATTTTGAAAATCCATGAGTATATTACAGTAAAAGAACAAATACCGGCGATTTCTATTTTATGAAAAATTTTTGTTTCAGGTTCAAAACAGCATACTGAAGGCATGCGTGAAAATCTTCTTTTTCCAAATCAGGGAATTCTTCGAGCAACTCTTCAATTGTATTTCCTGCTGCCAGATATTCGAGCAAACCTTCTACTGTATATCGCCTGTTGCGAATAGTAGGATTGCCATGAGCAATTTCAGGGTTAATCGTTATCCGTCTAATAATAAAGTTGACTTATTTATAAATCGTAATTAAAGTTAAAAAAATAATCAATCCAGATAGCTTCCCACAATCGGCATTCTTCTTCCTGTACCAAAAGCTTTTGGAGAAACACGTATGATGGGACAAAATTGGTTTCGTTTGTACTCATTTCTGTTTACCATTTTTAAAATCCGGTCAACAAGCGCGGCATCAAATCCAAGGGCTTTTATTTCTGAAGGGCCTTGCACTCTTTCTATATATTGATACAAAACCTGGTCTAAAATATCGTAAGGCGGCAAACTATCGACATCTTTTTGCCCCGGCCTTAGTTCTGCCGAAGGCGCTTTGCGAATGATGTTTTCAGGAATAATTTCTTTTTGAGCATTGATAAATTTTGCCAGTTCATAAACCTGTAATTTGTAGCAATCGCCTAAAACTCCCAGGCCACCGGCCATGTCGCCATATAAGGTTCCATAACCGACTGCAAGCTCGCTTTTATTATAAGTGTTTAATAAAATATGTCCAAATTTGTTCGCAACAGCCATCAATAAAGTGCCACGACAACGTGCCTGGATATTCTCTTCGGCTACGCTAAATGGTAAATCTTTAAATACAGGTTTCAGCTCTCCTAAAAAGCTTTCATAAATATTTTTTATAGGAATAATGTCATAAGGATTACCCAGGTTTTTACTCAACTTTTCTGCATCGCTAACTGAATGAGATGTAGAATATTCCGAAGGCATTAAAATGGTTCTCACATTCTCATTTCCTAAGGCAGCACAGGCCAATGCAATCGTCACTGCGCTGTCAATACCACCACTGCTGCCAATGATGGCTTTGCTGAATCCCATTTTGTCAAAATAATCCTTAATGCCTAAAACAACGGCATCATAAACCTGCGAAATATTTAAAGAAGGTACAAATTGTAACGGAGCCAAAAGTACATCAGGAATATCTTTGGCAGGTTTCACAAAAGAATCAAAAGTCCCATCATCATTCAGAATTATTTCTTTTATTTCTTCCTGAAACTGCGAAAGCTCATAACAAAGGTTTGCTTTTTTATCAAAACATAAAGAAATGCCGTCGAAAATAATTTCAGTCTGGCTGCCGACAGCGTTACAATAAATAAGCGGAATTTTATATTTTAAAACATTCGCTTTTACAGTGGCTTTTCTGTCTTCTGCATGTGTATAATCAAAGGGCGAAGCAGAAATATTTATCATAAAATCAGGCTGCTGCTGCATCAGCATATCCATCGGGCAAATGCGGTAAAGCGGATTGTCGCCGAGGTTCCAGATATCTTCGCAAATAGTAAGTGCAATTTTTTTTCCTTTAAATTCAATTACGTTCCAATCAAATGCCGGTTCGAAATAACGATATTCATCAAACACATCGTAATTGGGTAAACATGTTTTGTGCGCAATGCTTTTTATTTCTTTTTCATAAAGAAAAAAGGCCGCATTAAAAAGATCTTTGCCTTCTCTGGCAAGATTTCTATCTGGCGAACCAACAATGACGCCTATTGTATCCGCGTGTTGTTTTATTTTGTCGATGCTTTGAAAACATTTATCAATAAAATCTTTGAAATCCAAAAAGTCACGTGCCGGATAACCACAAATGCTCATTTCACTGAATACAATTAAATCTGCCTTTTTACTTTTGGCAACCTCAATAGCTTCAATTATTTTATTTGTATTTTTTTCGAAATTCCCAATGTGATAATTCTGTTGTGCAAGAAAAATTTTCATCTCAGTTTTTTATTTTTTTTAGTGTACAGATGGAGCTCCATGATGGCATTTTTCAGTATCTGCCTTCGTGTGATTCGCTGCCATTATGTTCGGTTCATTTGGTAAATTTAAGTAGAATAAAAGGTTCGTGAATTTTTCATTTAACAATATTCTGTTTACTTTTTTGCTTTTATTTGGGGTATGAGAAAATTTTTTATCACATTATTTGTCACGGTTATTTTTTTTTCCTGCAAAACGAAAAAAAATATTCCGGACGTTTCTTCTATAAAAATAAATCTGGAAACCAGAAGATTTGAGCAGGATTTTTTCAAAATGGATACAACAAAAGTTGCGCAATCCATGCAAACTATTTTGCAAAAATACCCTGATTTTTTGCCCGCTTTTACAGCTAATATTTTGGGATTGGATTTAGACAGTTTGCTGGTTCCAAACAATGCGCAGGATCAGGCAGTACGCATGTTTATCCATGATTATATGCCTATAAAGGATTCTTCTGATTTGCTTTATAAAAATTTTTCTAAAGAAAGCGATGCTATAAAACAAGGGTTGCAATTTGTGAAATATTATTTTCCTCAATACAAAGTTCCCGAATCAGTCATTACTTTTATTGGTCCTATTGATGCGAACTTTGAAACTTCCTTTGGAGTTCAGGGAGATATTCTTACTACTACAAGCTTTGGTATTGGACTCCAGCTTCACATGGGAAAATATTTTTCATTTTACAGAAGCACAGAAGGCCTTGAACAATACCCGGATTATTTATCAAATAATTTTGACGAAGCGCACATTCCGGTTAATTGTATGAGGAATATCGTGGATGATATGTTTCATGACCAAAGTAATGGCCGCGCACTTATAGAACAGATGGTGGATAAAGGAAGAAGGATGTATTTGCTCACAAAATTTTTGCCTTATACTCCCGAATATCAATGCATGAATTATACAAATGAGCAATTGAAAGATTGTTATAAAAATGAAGCGGTGATTTGGGACTTCTTTTTAAATAATGATTTATTGAATAAAACGGATCAAAATATTGTACAAAATTACATTGGAGAAAGCCCGAAAACACAGGAGTTGGGAGAAAATGCGCCTGGAAATATCGGAACGTTTTCAGGGTTGCAAATTGTGAAAAAGTTTATGGAAAAATATCCGGAAACAACGCTTTCTGAACTAATGAAAATGGGAGCAAGAGATATTTATGAGAAATCAAAATATAAGCCAAGAACTTAACCCAGAAAGGTAAAACCAAGAAGGTTTATTTTAATTTGCCCCATAAGAAGAGTCTCGAAAAGACCTTCTTGGTTTAAAACGACGTTTATTTAATCTATCTTTTAAAACGACGTTTCGAATAAAACCTTCTTAGTTTACAAGAAGGCAGGAAGTACCTAAAACCAAGAAGGTTTATTTTTAATCTCTCCATTATGAATGGTTTCTAAAAAACCTTCTTGGTTTAAAAGGACTGCAAAAAAATCTTCTTGGTTTGTTTAATTCAACTTTGAAGGAACTACCATTTCAAAGGCCGGAATATTGATGATAAACGTTTGCTTGTTGTGGCAGTTTTCCATAAAATACATTCCATGCATTTTTCCCATTTCACTTCGCAAATTGCATCCGCTCACGTACTGGTATTTTTCGCCGGGATTGATAACCGGCTGAATACCTATAACGCCCTCTCCTTCTACTTCACGGTGCTCAGTCGTACTGTCGAAAATGTACCAGTGCCTGCGTAATAGTTGCACCGGAAATGAATTGCTGTTTTCGAGTGTGATGCGATATGCAAACATGTATTCGCTACCCCCAGGATTGCTATATTCAGGCTGATAAAACGTTTCCACGCTTACGGTTACGCCTTCAGATATTTTAGAGTTCATGGTATTTCAGGTTAATGATAAAGTTATTAAAACTGGTGAATTAAATAAATTAAATTTTTCTTGCTTTACTGTAACCATTCTTTAAAAGCCATTGCAAAATTTTTTCACGATGGTCGCCCTGGATAATGATTTCATTGTCTTTTGCCGAACCACCGCTACCACAAAACGTCTTTAACTTCTTTGCAAGAACTTCTATCTCATTATCTTTCATAGAAAAGCCTTTTATAATGGATACCACTTTTCCGCCGCGGTGCTTCTTATCTAAAACGACAGTTAATAGCTGCTGGTTGGGTGATAAAAAATTTTCATTTTCTTCTTCATAGGATGGTCGAAAATCCGGTGCAGTAGAATAAACAATTCCGCCACTGTTATATAACTTTTTCTTTGCCATTTTATTGTGTTATTTCTGCTTTTAAACTTAAGTCCAAACTCTTTGCCTGATGAATAATTGCACCGCTTGAAATGTAATCAACGCCGGTAGCCGCGTAGCTTTCCATATTTTCAAGCGTGATTCCACCACTCGCTTCCGTTTCATATTTGCCGCCGATTATTTTCAAGGCTTCGTTTATTTTTTCAGGAGAAAAATTATCAAGCATGATGCGGTTTATTTTCCCTGTTTGCATTACTTTTTTTACATCTTCGATGCTTCTTGTTTCTACTTCAATTTTTAATCCCGGTTTTTTTTCCTGAACATATTGCCACGCTTTTTCAATCGCTTTTTCAATTCCCCCGCAGTAATCAATGTGATTGTCTTTGAGCATTATCATATCGTACAGACCAAAACGGTGATTTACTCCGCCACCGATCCCTACTCCTTCTTTTTCTAACAAACGAAAATTAGGGGTTGTTTTTCGGGTATCTAATAATTTGGTAGAATAACCTTTCAGTTTATCGGTATATTTTTTAGTAAGAGTGGCAATTCCGCTCATTCGTTGCATGCAATTCAATACCAGCCTTTCGCATGAAAGTATCGTATGTATTTTGGCATTTACTTCAAAAGCTATTTCGCCAAAGTGCATTTCATCTCCATCGTGTTTAAGCTTTTTCAAAACAGAAGAAGGCTGTACGAAAGAAAATATTTTTTCAGCAACATCCACACCTGCCAGGATTCCTTCATCTTTTATTTTCAGAATTGCTTTCCCATTTGCATTTTTGTCAATGCACGACAGCGCCGAGTGGTCGCCATCGCCAATATCTTCTTTTAGTGCGTTTGAAATTAGCTCTTCAAGCTGACGCTGATAATTTTCATTGTGAATCATGGAACAAAAATATAAAATGAATGGGAGAAGGATTTTTAAAAAGAGGTTATGGAGTTTTTCTATTTCTAAAAATATTTATCAACCGTAATTCCATAAGTAATCAATAAGTTTTCCCGGTTTGTTCGGCTTATCTTATTGTAATCCATTGTGGCATTTATTGCAAGCCATTTATTCAATTTTACAGAAAGCTGGTTATTAAATTTGAGGATATAATCTTTTAAAGAAATTAAAGAAGGTTGAATGAAATCGGTGCCCTGGAGAATAACGGTCTTTTTAAAAGACCATTTGTATTTTACCCTGAAAGAATTTCGCACAGTCTGATAAATATCTTTCCCTAAAACAGGGTCAGTAAGGTCGCTGGTTTCGTACAGAAAACCATCACTTACTACCAGATTCAGCGCGGGATTATTTACAAACGTGTATCCAACACCAACGCCGGATTGGAAGCGGTAATTTATTTTTAAAGAATAGCTTTCATCAAAATTCAACAGAGCCCAATAATAAAGCTTTTGTGTGTTTTTTAAAAAATCAAGATTTGAAGAAACGGAAACATCATTATTGGAAAGTTTTTTATCCTGTTGCCCATAAATCCACGAAGCGCCTGCATTAAAGCCAATCTTTTTTTTGTTTACTTCATAACCGGCGGCGTTTGTTAACACATAAGAACTCGTTTCCTGTGTTTTATTGATTGTTCCGGAAAATGCAAAAGAAAAATGATGATGCACCGAGTCGTTAAACTGGCCAAAAGAAATCTGAAAGAGGAAAAAAAAGAATAAGGAAAAAATACTGTTTTTAAACATAACAATTCGGTTGTAGTTCTTTGGAGTCGACTGAATCTAAAAAAAATAAAGGGAAAATGAAAAGTAATTTCCAAGAAAGTCTTGAGAACAATCTTTTCTTTTAAAAAATACAAGCGATTTATAAGCCGCGTTGAAAATAGAAAAACCGCTTATTTCTGTGTTTACTGCACAAGCGGGCCGTTATGAATTAAAAAATCGCGAATCGTTATTTTTTGTAATTCCTTATCTTGTGTACCAATTCAATGGCAGGCTTTGTTTCCATCAATGGGAAGCCATTTCCTGCCAAAATTTGTTCATACGATTTGGTATGAAGCTCGGTAAAACCCTCACTGAATTCAAAAGATTCTCCATTAATATTTAAGGCACGGTAAGTTCGTTTTCCTGCTGCTTTTATTTCGTCAGGAAGCATGTTTGCATCTATGCTCAGTCTCCATTTTACCGTTGCTTTTTCAAGTTCTAAAATGCCGGAAGCTGTTGAAGCAGAATGTTCTGTTACGGTATTTTCTTTTACCGGTCCAAAAATCCACATCAGCATATCAAAAAAATGAACACCGATGTTTGTAGCAATTCCACCACTTTTTTGAATATCGCCCTTCCAGCTTGCATAATACCAGTGGCCGCGGCTGGTAATATAATCCAAATCTACCTCATGCTTTTGGCCTTGTGTTTCATTTGCAATTTTTTCTTTCAGTGCAATGATTGCCGGATGCAGTCTCAATTGTAAAATGGTAAATATTTTATTCCCGGTTTCTTTTTCTATTTCTGTCAATGCATCAATATTCCACGGGTTCAGCACTACCGGTTTTTCGCATATTACATTGGCTCCGACACGCAATCCAAAACGAATGTGCGAATCATGTAAATAATTGGGGCTGCACACACTTACAAAATCTGTTTTGATTCCTTTGCGTTTTTGCTTTTCAATATGCCGGTCAAAGCGCTCGAATTCAGTAAAGAAATCGGCCTCCGGAAAATAGCTGTCCAAAATCCCCACAGAATCATTTTTGTCTAAAGCGGCAATCAGCCTGTTTCCTGTGTCTTTTATGGCCTTCATGTGGCGCGGAGCGATATATCCGCCTGCGCCAATCAATGCAAAATTTTTCATCAGTTATTTTATTCTTTTTACCATGTTATTTTCCAGTAAATACTCCTGCTTACTTTCAGGGCAAACGGCCATATTTTCTGAATTAAAATTTAATTTATGCCCATATTCACTCATCCAGCCTTTTTGTCTTCCCGGATTGCCAACAATCAATGCAAACGCCGGAACGTCTTTTGTAACCACGGCTCCGGCACCGATGAATGCGAATTCGCCAATTGTATTTCCACAAACGATTGTTGCATTTGCGCCGATGGTCGCGCCTTTTTTGATCAACGTTTTCTTATACTGATCTTTTCTGCTTACTGCGCTCCGTGGATTGATCACATTTGTCAAAACCATGCTCGGGCCCAAAAAAACATCATCTTCACAAATAACGCCCTCATAAATGCTGACATTGTTTTGCACGCGTACATTATTTCCCAAAATTACCTTTGGGGAAACAACCACGTTTTGACCGAGGTTGCAATTGTTTCCGATTCTCGCCCCGGACATTATATGACTGAAATGCCAAATCTTTGTGCCATCACCAATTTCACAATTTTCATCAATGATAGAAGAAGGATGAACGTAGTAACTCATTAGTTCGTTTTATGTTTTAACTTAAATTAATCGTGATAGCGACATTGTAACTTTTCTGCTTTGTAACGTTTGCAGTAGACGAAGTTTTATCTCTTTTTTTCATTTTTAAAACAAATGATTTCCGTTTATTTTTCTACATTTCGCAAATACTCTCCATAGCCGCTTTTTTCAAATTTTTTTGCAAGATTCATTAATTGTTCTTTCTCAATAAAATGCATTCTGTACGCAATTTCTTCCAAACAACCGATTTTGAAACCTTGTCTTTTTTCAATTACTCTTACAAATTCAGAAGCATCATGGAGGGATTCAAAGGTGCCGGTATCAAGCCATGCAAAACCCCGATCCAACACCGCAACTTTTAATTTTTTATCTTCTAAATATTTTCTGTTTACATCGGTTATTTCATATTCTCCTCTTGGAGATGGAGCAATATTTTTTGCAATTTCCACTACAGAATTATCATAAAAGTATAAACCTGGCACAGCATAATTTGATTTCGGATTTTTAGGTTTTTCTTCAATACTGATCGCGATTTTATTTTCATTAAATTCTACCACGCCATATCTTTCCGGATCGCTCACCGGGTAAGCAAAAATAACCGCTCCGTCAGGGTTTGCGGACTGTTGGAGTAAGCGGGAAAACCGGCTGCCGTAAAAAATATTATCTCCTAAAACCAGGGCCGCTGCATCTTTTCCAATAAATTTTTCTCCGATTACAAATGCCTGAGCAAGACCGTTTGGTTTTTCCTGGATTTCGTAATGAAGTTCGCAACCCCATTGGCTTCCATCGCCTAATAATCTTATAAATTGCTGTTGATCTTCAGGAGTAGTAATGATTAATATTTCTCTTATTCCTGCCAGCATTAAAGTTGACAAAGGATAATAGATCATCGGCTTATCATAAATCGGCATTAGTTGTTTACTGATTCCCATGGTAATGGGATATAATCTTGTTCCGGAGCCGCCTGCGAGAATAATTCCTTTCATCAAGTTTAGTTTAGGGGGTTTAGATCGGTTTAGATGGTTTAGGTGGTTTAATATTTTGTTGCGATTTGCGAAGTTGCGAAATTAAGTAAGTTTGTTTTTCAACTAAATTTCTTCCTTCTACATAATTAATTTCATTTAAAAAAAGAAGATCTAATGAAATTATCAAATCATTCAATAACTAAATTGTACTGCTATACGCTATTGTACTGAAATGGCATTGATCTTTTGATGTAACCCTTGACATTCCTTCTGCAATATTGGAGGAGATAGCTAGAGCCGCCCTACGCATCTGACTTATTATTCCAAATTTTTCTTCCTCTGGAAAGTATTTTGTTATGCGATAAATCCAACCTGTTAATTTTCTTGTATGTTGCCATGCTTCCAGTTTTTGAAATGAATAAATTTTCATAAGCAATTTTCAAATGAAAATACGTGAAAATTCAAACTATTCAAATAGTTCATAAGCTAGGGCGAGTTTCTATAAACTATTCTAAACCATTCTAAACTCCTTTAAACCATCCTAAACTTTTCCATATTGTTCTTCATAATAATTCTGATAATTTCCACTCGTTACATCTTTCAGCCACTCTTCATTATTCAAATACCAATCGATCGTTTTTGATAATCCTTCCTCAAACTGCAAAGACGGCTTCCAACCTAGTTCGTTTTTCAACTTTGTAGCGTCTATTGCATAGCGCAAATCGTGGCCAGCCCTGTCTTTTACAAAAGTGATTAGTTTTTCCGAAGCACCTTTTTCTCTTCCCAGTTTTTCATCCATTTGCCTGCATAATTCTTTAATGATATCAATATTTTTCCATTCATTATGGCCACCGATGTTGTACGTTTCACCGATTTTCCCGTGATGAAAAATCGTATCAATCGCGCGAACGTGATCTTCTACAAAAAGCCAGTCACGAACATTTTCTCCTTTCCCATAAACAGGAATGGGTTTGTTATTGATGATATTATGAATTGCCAGCGGAATTAATTTTTCCGGGAAATGAAAAGGGCCATAATTATTGGAACAATTGGAAACAATGACCGGCAAATGATAGGTATGATAATAGGCTCTTACAAAATGATCGGAAGAGGCTTTGGAAGCAGAATAAGGACTGCGTGGATCATAAGCAGTTTCTTCCGTAAAATATCCTTCCTCGCCCAGGCTTCCATACACTTCATCGGTAGAAATATGATAAAATAATTTCCCTTCATAATCATTTTTCCATGCTTCTTTTGCAACCTGCAATAAAGAAACAGTTCCCAGAACATTTGTTTTCACGAAGGCCAAAGGATCTGTAATTGAGCGATCTACATGGCTTTCTGCGGCGGAATGAAGTACGCCTGTGAAATGATATTTCTCAAATAGTTTTTTTACCAAATCCATATCACCAATGTCGCCTTTTACAAAATGGTAATTGGCTTTATTTTCAATGTCTTTTAGATTTTCAAGATTACCTGCATATGTAAGCTTATCCAGGTTTACGATGGTATCATTCGGATATTTATTTACAAACAATCTTGTGAGGTGCGAGCCAATAAAACCCGCGCCACCGGTAATTAAAATGATTTTTTCCATGTATGAAATTTGATATGTAAAGCCGCGCAAATTTATTAATTAATTGTTGCATTCGGGACCCGCAGCTTTTAAAAACCCTGCCGCCAATCAACAAATAAGACGTTTTCTTATTTTCTAAAAACTGCCACTGACCGGAGCTTTCTTTATAGTAGCTTTGAAAGTGACCCGTTTTGATCTTTCCTCTTTGTGCTTTAAAGCTAAATAAAGCGTTGCGAAAAGCGGGCGTGAACAGCATGCCGATCATTTTCCTAAAAAAAAAATTAAAAATCCAACCCGGAAAAATGGGTTGTAAACGTTCTGTAGGATACCATTTTCTTTTGTTTAAAAAGTAAATTGATAAATTTGAGGATGAACAATTTCAATAATCATCTGCGGCAGATTATATTACTCGGTGTGGTGATCCTGATTGGGATATTGATAATCCGCCATTTTTATATTTTTTTGCCGGGAGTACTCGGATCCATCACTTTATATATTCTTAGTAAAAACTCCTATTTCTATCTCACCGAGCAAAGAAAATGGCGATGCCAGTGGACAGCTTTCTTATATATTTTGGGTTATACGATTATTATCGCTTTGCCGGTTTACTTAGCCGTAGTGCTGCTGTTACCAAAGGTGGTAGCGGTTTTTAACAATCCGGTTCAGCTGATGGTAGCAGTAAAAAGTTTTTCTGCAAAAGTGCAGGGTGCCACCGGAATTCAACTGGCGAATGTTGAGAATCTTCAAAATGCCACTAAAAATATTGCAGGCAAACTGCCACTGTTTTTGACAGGTACCGCCAATTTTGTTACGAATCTGCTTTTAATGTTTTTCGTTTTGTATTATATGCTCATTCATGGCCGCAAGATGGAAGAATATATCAGCGATTTTATTCCACTGAAAAATAAAAACCGCGAAATGCTCAGCATTGAAACGCATCTGATGATCAGGGCAAACGGGATTGGAATTCCTTTGCTGGCAATCATCCAGGGACTTTTTGGCGCACTCGGATACTTCATTTTTGGGATAACCGAAGTGGGTGTATGGGGATTTCTTACCGGCGTAGCTTCTTTAGTGCCAATTGTTGGTACAGGAATTATCTGGGTGCCGCTCACTGTTTATTTGCTTGCTTCCGGGCAAACGTGGCAGGGCGTAGGTTTAGGAATTTATTCACTGGCGATTCTTACCAATGTAGATTATGTAGCACGCATTACGCTCCTTCGCAAAATTGGAAATGTACATCCGCTCATTACTATTTTTGGAATAATCGTTGGTGTCAGTATGTTTGGTTTTTTGGGGCTCGTTTTCGGGCCACTGCTCATCAGCTATTTTATTTTATTGGTAAAAATATACCGCAATGAATTCAATTCAATGCCGATCACTCCTTTGCATGCCGAAGAAGAAGAGGTAAAACCGGTTGGATTTAAAAAAGAATAAATTTTGATCTTCTAAAAAATATTATGAAACACATTTCACATTTATCAAAAGACAAAAGATTAAAAAAAGTTATTGATACACAGGCGCCGTTTATTTTGGAAAAAAGAAATAAAGTTTATCTGCGTTTATGTTCATCTATTTTAAGCCAGCAATTGAGTACTACCGTTGCAAAAGTGCTGTACGCAAGGTTTCTGGCACTTTATCATGGTAAAGAACCAACAGCAAAGCAGGTTCTTGAAACTCCGGCAGAAACATTTCGCAGCATCGGTTTTTCAAATGCAAAAGCTTCTTATGTGCACAATGTTTGCCGTTTTTTTATTGAAAATAAAATCACTGATGCCCAACTTCATAAACTAAGCAATGAAGAAGTAATTGAATTACTTACCCAAATAAAAGGGGTTGGAAAATGGACCGTAGAAATGATTTTAATGTTTACACTTGGGCGTGAAGATGTTTTCGCGTTAGATGATTTGGGTTTGAAACAAGGCGTTATTAAATTGTACAATCTGAAAGAAACGGATAAAAAAAATTTGTTGAAAAAAATAGAAAAGATTTCTTTGAAATGGAGTCCTTACCGCACTTACGCTTCCCGATATTTATGGAATTGGAAGGACAATGCGCCGGTGCCGGAAAGGAAATGAGAAGAAAAACAGAAAATTTTTATTAAAAGCAATGAAAATTTCTATATTTAACTTCTAATTGCTTTTTATGTCTTTAGATAGCTAAGCCGCAAACAATAAAATTAGAATCTTCAATAAATTTTTAACCACCAAAATTACCAATAATGGCTTTCGGACTTTCACCCAAATACATGCACGAAGTTTATCTTGAAAATTTTTCTAACGAACAATTTCTCATTATTTCTCTTGAAGCTGCAAAAATTTTAGGCTGGAACATCGGCCAGATTACTGAAACCGGCTTCAATGCTTATACAAAGTCTTCTCTCAGTTCATGGAATGAAGAAATCCTGGTAAGGATAGATAATGGTTTTGCAAAGTTAAAAAGCACCTGCCTTGGTCAGCAATTAATGGATTGGGGGAAAAATAAAAAGAATATTGAAAAATTTACAAACACCATTAATGAAATAAAAGGCTCATTTAGTACCGAAGAGCTTTCAAATGAATTTGAAAAATTAAAGTCGGAACATAATTTTGAACAAGAGCAATCCGTTGCGACCGCCCTGAAACCAACAGAAAAGATTACCGGATTTTTAGGGATTTTCAAACCTACTGAAGGCTATTTTATTACACCAATCCTTATAGACTTAAACATTGCAATTTTTATTCTGATGGTAATTTCAGGAGTAAGCTTCTTTCTGCCGGATACACAAAGTCTTATTTCCTGGGGTGCGAATTTCCGGCCGCTGACATTAGAGGGACAATGGTGGCGCCTCTTGACGAATTGCTTTTTGCACATAGGCATTGTTCACTTACTTATGAACATGTATGCTTTAATTTATATTGGCTTACTACTGGAACCTTACCTGGGCAAGGCGAGATTTGCCGCTGCATATCTTTTGACAGGATTGGCAGCAAGTATTGTGAGTCTTTGGTGGCATGATTTGACTGTTAGTGCAGGAGCATCTGGAGCAATCTTTGGTATGTATGGTGTATTTATTGCAATGCTTACCACCAATCTTATTGAAAAATCGGCAAGGAAATCTTTATTAACAAGTATTGCAATTTTTGCCGGTTATAATTTGCTAAACGGAATGAAAGCAGGAATAGATAATGCGGCACATGTTGGCGGACTTCTATCCGGAGTTATCATTGGTTATGCCTTTGTTCCGGCATTAAAAAAACCACAATCAGTTAAGTTGAATTATAGCATTATAGGTGCTTTAACTTTACTGATAATTGCAGTTGCCGCAGTTGCCTGCAAAGTATTGCCAAACGACATTGGAATTTATACGGAAAAAATGAATTCTTTTGTTTCAACCGAGCAAACGGCATTGGCATTTTATCGTTTACCTGTTAATACACCAAAAGAAAAAATTCTTGCAGAACTCAAAAACAATGGAATTAACGGTTGGAATGAAAACATTAAACTGCTTAACAATGTAGAAAAATTAAACCTTCCCAGCGCTATTCATCAAAGAAATCAGAAATTATTGTTTTATTGTAATCTACGGCTTAAAACCTATAATCTGTTATACAAAACTATTGATCAGGATACTGATGAATACAGGGACAGTGTGCAATTATATAACCAGCAGGTAGAAAATATTATAAATGATTTACAAAACACTAAATGAACTTTAGCAATGGTCTTGCAAAAAGAATCATTTCTGAATTCAAACTCCCCAATAAACAAAGAAATAAACGGGATTCTTATTTTATTTAACGGAAAATTTAATTGCGACCGTAACCTTTCTTATATGATTCAATGCTTCTGATAATAATTCCCAAAATGAATGCTATAAAAGATAGAAGCAAAAAAATCAGTACAACTCTTTGACAGAAAATGGATAAAATGTGATTCAATGTATTTTCAAAAAGCATAACGCGCTAAATACAATAGGAAGATTATTACAAAAGGTCTTGTTGTCGTATAAACGAGAGAATATATGTTATTGCCCGAGACATTTTGAGACGTTATTTCAATTCCTATTTCTTTTTTATTAAAGGATTATTCAATCCATTGATGACATTATCCACCACAACAAAACCAGGAAGTTTTGAAAAAAATTGTGTCAAAGTTTTGCATCCATAAGTGCGTACATCAAAACTGGGATCCAGCTTGCGCAGGTTAATCCCGAGATTCGAAATATACGCTTCATTACTCTCATTGATGCTCATGTCGTACGCTTTATTCACGAGCTTCATGCTCATAGTTGCTTTTCCCTTTTTCTTTTTTTCTTCTTCTTTCTTTTCCGGCGCCTCGGCTTTTGGTTCCAGGTTTTCTATGTAGGTAAATATTTCGCACGATTTTACAAACGCTGCCGGTGTTTTCTGCTCGCCGATTCCCATTACAAAAATGCCCGCTTCGCGGATTCTTTTTGCTAATCCCGTATAATCGCTGTCGCTCGAAACAATACAAAAACCATCTACCAAATCCGCATGCAAAATATCCATTGCATCGATAATTAAGGCGCTGTCAGTAGAATTTTTGCCGGTAGTATATGAAAATTTTTGAATCGGGTTAAAAGCCATTTCATTCAACTGGCTTTTCCAGTGGTTCATGTGTTGGGTAGTCCAGTCCCCATAAACCCTCCTGATGGTCACTTTTCCGTATTTGGAAGCTTCTTCCAACACAAGGTCCATCATTTTTGATTGAGCATTATCGCCATCAACCAACAAGGCGATTTTGGTGCTTTTTATTTCCATAAGAAGATTATTTAGAAGGATTTAGAAGGGTTTAGAAGGTTTATTGGCATTTAGAAAATTATTTTACAAAATTAGGATTATGAATTGAAATAGTTTAATGCCCTAACCCTTCTTTTTATTATAATTTAGCCGAATGAAAAAAGCGACAAAAAGAAGTGTAATCATGGCTTGTGTTTTCGTATTAATTTCTGCAATCAATTTACTAATCGAGTATAAAAAAAGCAGTCCTTCAGGCCTGGTTTTAAAATGGATAATGCTGACCGCATTTATCATCTTTGCACTTCTTGCATTTATTCGTTATAATAATCAGAAGATGAAAGAAGTTGACAACCGGAAATGATTTCCCCCAAAAAAACATGAAATTAAAAATTTTGAAAAAGAGCCAGCTTTATTTGCTCATTACTATAATTGGAATCGTATTGATCCTGATTGGTATTTTTTTATTGGTAAATGCTTTTAGTGAAAATGATAATTCGGAGATTACCATTAAATCAATTTTGCTTTTTCTCTGGATACTTTTTACCATTTCTAATTTTTTTCTATACAAAAAAGAAAGGAAAAATGAAGAAATTGAATAAGAACTTCTTCTATCAAAAAGCATTTGGTTTTTCTTCTGCTTCTTCATAATTCGTGCACATTTTATTTCTCTTCATTAATTTGAATCTTTTATCTTTGACGCTAAACATTTTATATGAAGTTCATCGTTTCCTCAACGCAATTACTCAAACACGTTCAGCAAATAGGCGGCGTTATCAGTGGCAATACGGTTTTGCCGATTCTTGAAGATTTCCTTTTTGAAATAGAAGGAAATAAACTGACAATCGTAGCCACAGATTTGGAAACTGTGATGAAAATTCAAATGGATATCGAGGCTAAAGAAAGCGGACGGGTTTGCATTCCGGCAAAAATTCTGCAGGATTCTTTAAAAAATATTCCTGAGCAACCCCTTACTTTTAACATTGATAAAAATTATGCGGTAGAGATTACCAGCGATAATGGGAAGTATAAAGTGATGGGCGAAAATCCGGATAATTTTCCAAAAGAACCGGAAGCAGAAAGCGCCAATTCATTCACGATGCCTTCTGCTGCTTTAGTTACAGCCATTAACAAATGTATTTTCGCAACCAGCTCTGATGAACTTCGTCCTGCCATGACCGGCATTTTCTTTGAACTTACTTCAAACGGAATTACAACTGTTGCCACAGATGCACATCGTCTCGTACGCTTTACCCGCACCGATGTTTCCTCACCTGAAACCGCCACATTTGTTGTTCCCAAAAAGCCATTGAATTTATTAAAAAATGTTTTACCAAATACTGATGAAGAGCTTACTATTTCTTACAGTAATAAACATCTTTTTGTAAAACAGGATGGAACAGAATTGGTTTGCCGTTTGATTGATGCAAGATTCCCGGATTATAAAGTGGTGATTCCGGCAGACAATCCATACAAGCTCACGGTAAATAAAAATGACTTTCAAAATGCACTGCGCCGCATTAATGTGTTCAGTAATAAAAGTACCAACCAGGTGGCTCTTGCTATTACCGGTAGCGAGTTACAGCTTTCTGCGCAGGATGTTGATTTCAGTTTTGAAGGCAATGAAAGAATGAGTTGTCAATATGATGGCGAAGATCTGCAGATTGCTTTTAATGCCAGATTCCTGATTGAGATGCTAAGCGCTGCCGATACAAATGAGGTAGTTATTGAACTCAGCACGCCTACAAAAGCCGGAATCATAAAACCGACCGAGCAGGCAGAAAATGAAGAATTGCTGATGCTCGTAATGCCGCTGATGCTGAATAGCTGATCCTAATGTAGTTATGTATATTGGCCCCACAGCCCGATAGTAAAATCAGTTACTGCGTGAATGATGGGGGTTAGTTAATCCGCTGAAAGTTTTTATGTATAAAGATTATAATTTAGACGGATGAAAAAAATTATACTACTGCTGTTGATTCCGGTTTGCGTAAAAGCACAAAAGGTCGCCCTTTTAAACACCGGCTTTAAAACACCTATAATCTATACAGATAGTGTGACGGTTCAACAGGCTACAAGCCTATTTCCAGTAAGTACAAACGATTTTGATAGCCTGTATGCGAATCTTGACTTTATAAATAAGATGCTGAAAAAAAGACAACGTTCCAAAATGAAATCTTTCGAACTTCATTCCGGCGCCACGATTATAAAGGTAAGCCGTGTTCCTTTCTCAAATGGTGACCGCTATATTATAATAGCCAATACCAACATAGGAGAAGTTAACTCTAATCTACATTTAACGGATATTAACCGATCAAATAAAAAGAATTCAGAAAGAATAGAAAAGCTAATGACCTACATGAAAGCAAATAAGGACTTGTTTAAAATTCCTTATCCGGTTCATCCGAAAATCTATAATGTAGTTGTCGTTACCGAATAAGATGAAAATAAAAATATTGATATTATTATTATTTCCTTCTTTATTACTTGCTCAAAAGAAGAG
>JBQCFO010000516.1:0-5618 GCA_051959055.1 Ginsengibacter sp.
GGGAAAAGACAACAGACGCTGAATTGAAAATTTACAAAAAGCAAACTCCATTTTATCCGATAAATACAGCGTCCCAAAAAGTATTAAAATAGGCGAATGACTTTAAATTAAATAAAAATAACTCATCACGCCTTTTCATCCGCTCAACACAGATTTTCAATGGGCTACCAGGTTTTATCATGCCTACAAGCCGATTGATACCATAAAAGCGACTGGTGCGACCATCATCAACATTCATCATGGCACAGCCATTAATCCTTACATTAACTATCCTTTTATAGCATGGAAGGCAATGAAATCTTATATTGATTCTGCGCATTCTGTTGGATTGAAAGTAAAAATTTACAACACGATTCGTGAACTGTCCGATCATTGTTATGAAACATTTGCATTGAGAAGTTTGGTACATGAAATTTATTCTTCAGGCAAAGGCGGAGGTTTTAGCTGGTTGCAAGAGCACATTGGTTCTGATTATATTCCAGGATGGTTTGTTCCGGAATTAAAAGATGCTGCGATCATCAATAGTGGCATGAACCGATGGCATAATTATTATGTGGAAGGGATGAACTGGCTTACGCAAAATGTGGGAATTGATGGAATTTATCTGGATGATGTTGCTTTCGATCGGGTTACCATGAAACGGGTTAAAAGAGTTTTGACAAAAGATGGCCATCCCGGAATTATTGATTTGCATTCTGCCAATCAATATGACAAAGCCGATGGATGGAACAATAGCGCCAATTTGTATATGGAACACTTTCCTTACTTGAACCGTTTATGGTTTGGAGAATATTTTGATTACGAGCATAATTCGCCTGATTTTTTTCTGACAGAAGTTAGCGGAATTCCATTTGGCCTCATGGGTGAAATGCTTCAGGGAGGCGGAAATCCGTGGCGCGGAATGATTTATGGAATGACGAACAGAATGCCCTGGAGCGACAATGCAGATCCGCGCCCTATCTGGAAATTGTGGGATGAATTTGGGATGCAGGGAACAAAATTGATTGGTTACTGGAGTGACAATTGCCCGGTAAAAACAGATAATGAAAAAGTACTGGTAACTGTTTATCAGAAGAATGGAAAATCATTAATTTCAATTGCCAGCTGGGCAAACGAAGATGTAGATGTTGCATTAAAAATTGATTGGAAAAAATTAGGAATTGATCCCTCAAAAGCAACGATCACAGCGCCTGCGGTGAAGAATTTTCAGGCAGGAAGAACATTTAAAATTGACGAAAAAATTCCGGTAGACAAAGGGAAGGGATGGATGTTGATTGTAAAATAAGAGGAATAATTCAATTAGATAAAATGAAGTGAATTTTTAAAGGATGAACTTTTGAAAATAGAAATCCGGGTTATTTCTTTGTTTACTGTTTTAAGATTTAAACTACTTCACCTTCCAAATCATAATCATAAGCCTTCATAATTTTTACATTTACAAAATCGCCCGGATTTAATTTTGAAGAAGAATTTACAATCACTTCATTATCCACTTCCACACTATCAAATTCTGTGCGCCCAAGATATTTTCCTGCCTCTTTTTTATCAATGATTACTTTAAAAGTTTTACCTACTTTTTCTTCATTTTTTAAAAGCGAAATTTCCTGTTGCACTTCCATAACTTCCTGGGCTCTTCGTTCTTTTTCTTCTTCCGGAATATTATTTTCAAGATTGAATGCAGAAGTATTTTCTTCGTGAGAATAGGTAAATATTCCTACACGGTCGAATTCCATTTTCTTTAAAAACAATTTTAATTCTTCCACATCATCCTGCGTTTCGCCGGGGAAACCCGCTATGAGTGTGGTTCTCAGGCAAATCTCAGGGATCTTGTATTTTATTTCCCCGATAATATCTTCCATTTCTTCACGGGTAATTTGCCTTTTCATCGCTTTCAACATTTTGTTGCTTGCATGTTGTAAAGGCATGTCGAGATAGTTACAAATATTTTCTCTTTCTTTCATCGCATCAATTATTTCCATCGGAAATTTTGAGGGGTAAGCATAGTGTAATCTGATCCATTCCAAGCCAGGTATATCAGCTAATGAATGAAGTAATTTTGGCAACTCTCTTTTTTTATAAATATCCAATCCATAATAAGTAAGTTCCTGCGCGATCAACATGATTTCTTTTACGCCTCTTGATACCAGTAATTTTGCTTCTTCCACCAAAGATTCTATCGGGCGGCTTATGTGTTTTCCGCGCATCAAAGGAATGGCACAAAATGAACAGGTGCGGTTGCAGCCTTCACTGATTTTTAAATAAGCATAATGATTTGGAGTGCTCAATAATCTTTCGCCGACCAATTCTGCTTTATAATCCACATCAAATTTTCTTAATAAAAAAGGCAGTTCCATTGTTCCAAAAAAAGCATCTACTTCCGGAATTTCTTCTTCAAGATTCTGTTTGTAACGTTCGCTCAAACAGCCTGTAACATAGACTTTATCCAGCTTGCCGTGTTTTTTTAATTCTACCTGTTCTAAAATGGTATTGATGCTTTCCTGTTTGGCGAGGTCAATAAATCCGCAGGTGTTTACAACCACAATATTATGATCCAATTTTTTGCTTTCATGTTTTACATCAAAATCAGCTGCTGCAAGCTGGCCGCTCAACACTTCACTGTCCACCATATTTTTGCTGCAGCCCAGCGTGATAATATTTACTTTATCTTTTTTATTTTTTGTTTTCATTTTTTGAACACCAATTTTATTGTCACGATTTTTTGCTACGAATTACACGAATTGCAGGAATTCCTCTAAACCACCTTAAAACCAATAATTCAATAATTCGATAATTAAACTCCCCCAAACAAACTATCCACAAAATCTTTTTTATCAAATACCAGAAGATCAGTTGCTTTTTCACCAACGCCAATAAATTTCACCGGAATTTTAAATTGATCAGCAATTGCCAAAACAACTCCCCCTTTTGCAGTACCGTCCAGTTTGGTAATGGTCAAGGCGCTTACATCTGTTGCAGCTGTAAAATGCCGTGCCTGTTCCAATGCATTTTGGCCGGTACTTCCATCCAAAACCAACATCACTTCATGAGGTGCGCCAGGCAAAGCTTTATTTACTGATCTTTTTATTTTATTCAATTCATCCATCAAATGAATTTTATTGTGTAATCTTCCTGCCGTGTCAATAATTACAACATCTACATTTCGCGCAACAGCGCTTTGTACCGAATCAAAAGCAACGGCGCTTGGATCGGAGCCCATGGCATGTTTTACAATCGGCACATTGGTTCTTTCGCTCCAGATATTTAACTGGTCAACTGCAGCTGCCCGAAAAGTATCAGCAGCTCCGAGCAAAACTGATTTTCCTGCTAAAGAAAAATTATGAGCAAGCTTTCCGATGGTAGTTGTTTTGCCTACGCCATTTACACCAACCACCAATATCACATGAGGTTTATGACCCGAAGGAAGTTCATAGTTTGTATAAGAGCTGTCCTGGGGAGCATCGACTAAAACTGATTGGATTTCTTCTTTTAAAATCCGGTTCAGTTCGGTGGTATTGATATATTTATCCCTGGCAACCCGTTTTTCTATTCCATCGATGATTTTTACTGTTGTATCCACACCGACATCAGCACTTACCAACGCATTTTCGAGGTCATCCAGTACTTCTTCATCAACGGTACTTTTCCCGGCAATCACTTTGGTGATCTTATCAAAAAAGCCTTCTTTTGTTTTTTGTAAACCCTGATCCAGCGTTTCCTTTTGCTCTTTCTTTCCAAAAATTTTATCAAAAATTCCCATCTAAAAAATTGTTAAAGGGTAAAAATAAAGAAAGCTATCCGCTTGTATTGCAGGATAGCTTTAATAAATAATTTGTAATCAAAATTAACTTCCGAGATGTTCTTTGATCTTGTCCTTATGAACAATCGATTCTTTAAAAGTATAAGAGCCTGATTTGGGGCTGCGTACTACACGAACTACTTTAGTCCAGTTTTTTGCATCTGCTGCTGCCTTCTGGTCTTTGGTTTTGATCGCGGTTTTTGCTGATTTTGCCATGATATAAATTTGAAAATTTGAAAATTTGAAAATTTGAAAATTCAACGCTACTTATTAAGCAATTGAGCAATTTTCAAATTGAACAATTTATTTAATTTCTTTATGAACAGTAACTTTCTTTAAAATCGGATTGAATTTTTTCAATTCCAACCGTTCAGGGGTATTTTTTTTATTCTTTTTGGTAATATAACGGCTTGTACCTGGAAGCCCTGAAGCCTTATGCTCTGTGCATTCCAAAATTACCTGAACCCTGTTTCCTTTCTTTGCCATTTTATAAATTTGAAAATTTGAAAATTTGAAAATTTGAAAATTATTGAGCGCATTTGCTCATTTGCACATTTTCAAATTTGCTAATTAGATTTTAACTCCTTTCTCTCTCATTTCTTTCACCACGGTATAAAGGCCGTTTTTATTAATCGTGCGAATCGCCTCAGAAGACAATTTTAAAGTAATCCATTTGTCTTCTTCTGCCAGAAAATACCTTTTTTTCTGAAGATTCGGTAAAAACCTTCTTTTGGTTTTAATATTAGAATGCGAAACAGTGTTACCTGTGATGGGCCTTTTTCCTGTTACCTGACATACTCTTGCCATAATGTTCTTTTTTTTCGGACGGCAAAGGTAATAAAGAAATATTTACCTGAAAAATAAAAATAAGAGAATCGCAGATAATTTTGTTAAAGATGAAAGAGATTGATCACCGGCCACTGACGACTGCTAACCGACACTTTCGGGTCGGTCGTCGGTCGCCCGGTTCTCAAACAGGCACAATTTATGATGGAAATCTCAGTATGGAAACATTTGGAGATTTAATAAATAATAAGCAACCGGTTTTGGTAGATTTTCATGCTACCTGGTGTGGCCCCTGCAAAATGATGGCACCGGAACTGCAACGCTTTGCACAAAACAATAGCGGTAAATTAAGGGTGATAAAAATTGACATTGACAGAAATCAAAAAGCCGCTCAGCAATATAATATACAAGGCGTCCCTACTTTAATTCTTTTTAAAGAAGGGAAAATTCTTTGGCGACAGTCCGGAGCTATGAGTGCCCAACAAATTTCCGATGGCGTAAAATCTCATTTATAAAAGAAGTAAATTTGGCGTTATTCTTTTTAATATAAATTCATAAAATGGCGTCAAATAAGATCAGTGCAGTTTTCAAAGAGGGAATGAATTTTACGGCAGAAGTGTACGGTCATAAAATAGAAATAGACAAAGATGAATCAGCAGGTGGTAAAAATATTGGTACACGGCCAAAAGCCCTCATGCTTGTATCTCTTGCCGGCTGTACGGGTTTTGATGTGGTGAACATTTTAAATAAAATGCGGGTAAATTTTTCTGACTTTTCAGTAAATGTGGAAGGGCAACTCACAGAAACAGAACCCAAAATATATGATAAGGTTCATCTGAATTATTCCATTAAAGTAAACAAGGAAGATGAACAAAAAGTTCTCAAAGCAGTAAAACTTTCTAAAGAAAAATATTGCGGGGTTAGTAAAATGTTTGAGTCGTTTGCAAAGGTTTCTTTTGAAATAAAATATTTATGAGTATAACGCTAAAAGAAAAATGCTTAACGCTGAATGCAGAAGATTAAAAGCTTTGAAATA
>JBQCFO010000517.1:0-3985 GCA_051959055.1 Ginsengibacter sp.
AAGAGTTTGGATTCTGCCATATCTAACAGGTCAAAAACATCGGTACTGTCTTCATAGGCATCGCCGATTATTTCGCTGCTTATTTTTATTAATTCTCTTTGAATAAATTTTTGAAGAATAATTCTGGCGTGAATTTCAATATTTGCAGAAGAAAAAACGGCATTCGTTAATTTAGTTACATAAAAAGGGCCGCCGATCAAATCCAGTTCTTCTCTGAATTTTAATTCTTCAACCACAGTCAATAAATCAATGGGTGAATTTTTTTGCTGCAAGCCTTGCATCGTCCTGAAGATTCTTTGATGGGCTTCCACATAAAAACATTCGGGAGATAAAATTTCTACAATCACATCGAATGCATTTTTTTCAAGCATGATGGCGCCAAGCACGGCTTCTTCGAGCTCTTTTGCCTGTGGTGGAACTTTTCCAAATGCCATAGTGCCCAGTTCCAGGGAGCCTGTTTTCCGCCGTACTTTGCGGTCTTTATTTATGTTGCTGAGCTCCATTTTTCAACTTCTCTGCTAGAGGAATTTTTTGAATTTTAGTAAATACCGTTCTCGGGATTTAAGAAGCGGGCGGCTAAGGTAAAGTACAAAAAGCTATTTAAAGAAATTGTTATTCCCTTATATTTATGCAGATGCTTTTCACATGAAATCCACAAGAAAAGCAAAGTTACCAACATTATTTTTACCCCTTATCCACATTTTAAAAATTATTTCCCATTTTTTATTTATGATATGCACACTCATTGTGAAGAAAAGATTTCCTCCTTTTTATGCCTTTTATCATTAAAAATGATTAAGTAAAAACACGCAATATTAATTTTTTTGAAAAAAGAAAATTTTATTTTTTGCGGAAATGCAGGCTAGATATATGTTATAAAACATAAAGCGAAAATTTCTATCTACTTCTTTCTTATTTTTGGGATTCTTAAAAATTAAATGAGCTTTTTAGAAAAAATTACATGAAGATTAGTTACAACTGGCTGATAGAATATTTACCAATAGATGAAGTGTCATCAAAAATAATTCGCAATCCACAAAAAATAGCGGAAATACTCACATCCGTTGGCCTTGAAGTTGAAAATTTAGAAAAATACGAACAGGTAACAAATGGTTTGGAAGGATTAATCATTGGAGAAGTTTTGACCTGCGAAAAGCATCCGGATGCGGATAAATTAAAAATAACCAGCGTATCCACTGGTCATGAAACGCTGCAGATTGTTTGCGGCGCCTCCAATGTAGCAGCCGGGCAAAAGGTAATTGTGGCGCCGGTTGGAACTAAATTATTCCCCATTTCAGGCGAGTCTTTTATGATAAAAAAAGCAAAGATTCGTGGTGTGGAAAGCAATGGAATGATTTGCGCGGAAGATGAAATTGGATTGGGCAACAGCCATGAAGGAATTATTGTTTTGCCTCAAAATGCAAAACCTGGAATGGCGGCAGATGAATATTATAACTTATACAGTGATTGGATATTTGAAATCGGTCTTACTCCAAACAGAATGGATGCCATGAGCCACATGGGCGTTGCTAAAGATGTGTGTGCATGGATTTCGCATCATTATAAAAAAACAACCAGGCCCGTTTCACCTTTAAAAAACAAATTCAAATCTGATAATCATTCTAAAACCGTAGAAATAGAAATTAAAAATCTCGGAGATTGCGAACGGTACGCAGGGGTGAGTATTTCAGGAATTACGGTTGCAGAATCGCCGGTATGGTTGCAAAATAAATTGAAAAGTATCGGCCTCCGGCCTGTTAATAATATTGTTGATATCACCAATTTTATTTTGCATGAAACAGGGCAACCGCTGCATGCCTTTGATTTGGATAAAATAAAAGGAAATAAAATAATTGTAGAAACACTTCCTGAAGGAACGCCTTTTTTAACGCTTGATGAAAAGGAACGCAAACTGAGCAGCAACGATATTATGATTTGCAACGGCGAGGATGAACCTATGTGCATTGCCGGTGTTTTTGGAGGTTTGAATAGCGGCGTTTCTGCTGCTACTACAAATGTATTTTTAGAAAGCGCTGTTTTTAATCCTGCCTCTATCAGGAGCTCGATGCTCCTGCATAATCTAAGAACAGAAGCAGCAGTTCGTTTTGAAAAAGGAATCAACATCAGCCTCACTGTTGATGTGCTGAAACGTGCAGCCATGCTCATTAAAGAGATTGCCGGTGGAAAAATTTCTTCGGAAATAACAGACGTTTATCCGGTACCAAGGAAGAAGACAGAAATTTCATTGTCCAATCATTATCTTAAAAAAATCAGCGGAAAAAACTATCATCCGGATACAGTTAAAAACATTTTAACCTCGTTAAACTTTACGATTGTGAGGGAAGGAATAGATAACATACAGGTTGAGGTTCCTTTCAGCAATCCGGATATCTCCATTCCTGCAGATGTGATTGAAGAAATTATGCGCATTGATGGATTGGATAATATTGACATTCCATCTTCCATCAATATGTCGCCGGCAATAGATACCGGTTTGAAAAATGCTTTGCAAAAAGAAAAAATAACCGGCTGGCTTACCGGAAATGGCTTTCATGAAATCTTTACCAATTCTATTACCAACAGTAAATATTTCAACGATGAAACCCTCGCTACCACTGTAAAAATCATTAACAGCCTGAGCGAAGAACTGAATGTAATGAGGCCTTCCATGTTGCCAACCGGATTGGAATCTGTATCCTATAATCTGAATCGAAAAAATAATAACCTGCTGTTTTTTGAATTTGGAAAAACGTATAATAAAGTTCAAAATGAATATCACGAACAACAAAATCTTGCATTATACTTTACTGGCAATAAAAATGAATTGAATTGGAATTCGGCGGTAAAAAAAATAGATATTTATTTTGTAAAAGGAATTTGTGAAGCGATTTTTTCTTTAGCCGGTTTGAAAAATTATCAAATGGATAAGGGCTCGGCTGACTCTTTTGAGGAATGCTTAATAGGCGCTGTAGACCAGCTTCCCATCGCTATTGCAGGAAGAGTAATTAAAAAAGATTTAGAAATGTTTTCAATCAAACAACCTGTATTTTTTCTTTGTATTGATTGGGATAAATTAATCTCTTTTACCAATAATAACGATATTTCTTTTGAGCCCATTTCAAAATTTCCGCAGGTACAAAGAGACCTTTCTATTCTTATTGATAAAAACATTTCTTATGCTGAAATTGAAAATGTGGTAAAGTCTTTGCATATTAAGAAGCTGAAAAATATCCAGTTGTTTGATGTGTTTGAAAATGAAAAACTCGGAGAAAATAAAAAATCGCTAGCCATAAATTTTACTTTTCTTGACAAAGAAAAAACGATGACAGATGACGAAATAGAAATAATGATGAATAAAATAATTTCCAATCTTGAAAATAAATTGAATGCCATAATCCGCCGCAATGCCTGACTCCGTTGACATTCATGTAAAAAATATTCAGTCGAAGCTGCAATTGCTTTTGAAGAAACATGCCTTGTTATTAAAAGAAAACGAACAGCTCAAAAAAGAAAATAAGGCTTTTCAAACCAATGAAAAAATATTGATGGAAAAAACAGAGCAATTACAACAACAGGTAAATATTTTAAAAACTTCTGCCGGACAATTGGAAGGAAAAGAAAAAATGGATTTTGAAAAAAATATCAACCGCTACATTCGTTCTATTGATAAATGCATTGGCATTTTAAATAAATAATTATGGACAAAGACGAACTCATTCCATTAAATATTGTGATTGGCGATAGAAGTTATCGAATAAAAATTTTGCCTTCAGATGAAGAAACCGTGCGCAAAGTTTTGAAAACCATCAATGAAAAAATCGTCGAATTCCGCTCGCAGTTTGCCGGAAAAGACATGCAGGATTACATTTCAATGGTACTCATCTGGTATGCCACTCAATTAAAAGAAAATAGTTCCGGCATTTTAAGTAATGACCTTTTGGAATCATTATTAAAAATGGAGAAACAATTGGATGAAGCCGTTTCA
>JBQCFO010000518.1:0-2398 GCA_051959055.1 Ginsengibacter sp.
AAACATCGCAATTAGTGCCCAGTTTGACCACGGTAAAACTAGTTTGGTTGATAAAATTCTACACTGTACAAACATCTTCCGTGAAAACCATGAATCAGGAGAACTGATAATGGATAACAACGACCTGGAAAGAGAACGAGGGATTACCATTTTTAGTAAAAATATTTCCGTTACCTATAAAGGTGTTAAAATCAATGTGATTGACACTCCAGGTCACAGTGATTTTGGTGGTGAAGTAGAGCGTGTTTTAAAAATGGCTGATGGCGTGGTTTTGCTGGTAGATGCTTTTGAAGGACCTATGCCGCAAACACGATTTGTATTGCAGAAAGCATTGCAATTAGGCCTTCGGCCAATTGTCGTTATTAATAAAGTAGATAAGCCAAACTGCCGCCCTGATGAAGTACATGATGCGGTTTTTGAATTGTTTTTTAACCTGGATGCTACTGAAGAACAACTTGATTTTGCAACCATTTATGGATCCAGCAAACAAGGCTGGATGAATACAACGCTTGAGCCCACTGAAAATATTTTTCCACTATTAGATACGATTCTCGAAAAAGTACCACCACCATCACATGAACAAGGAACTTTGCAAATGCAAATTACCTCTCTCGATTATTCTTCTTTTTTGGGAAGAATAGCTGTGGGAAAAGTAGCTCGTGGAATTATCAAAGACAACCAGCCGTTATCATTAATGAAACTGGATGGAACCATTCAAAAAACACGCGTAAAAGAATTGTATGTTTTTGAAGGTTTGGGCAAAAAGAAAGTAAGCGAAGTAAAAGCCGGTGATATTTGCGCAGTTGTTGGCGTGGAAGGTTTTAATATCGGCGAAACCCTTGCTGATTTTGAAAACCCTGAAGCATTACCGGTCATCAGTGTGGATGAGCCAACGATGAACATGCAATTCAGCATTAATAATTCTCCTTTTTATGGACGGGATGGAAAGTTTGTAACCTCACGGCATTTGAAAGACAGGCTGGAAAAAGAATTAGAAAAGAACCTTGCCCTTCGTGTTTCGCCAACAGATAGCGCTGATAGTTTTATGGTGTATGGACGTGGTATTTTGCATTTAAGCATTTTGATTGAAACCATGCGAAGGGAAGGATATGAAATTACGGTAGGGCAACCCCAGGTAATTGTGAAAGAAATAAACGGCCAAAAATGCGAGCCTTATGAGAACCTGGTTGTTGATGTACCGGCGGAATATAGCGGACGCGTGATAGATTTGGTAACCCAAAGAAAAGGCGAAATGCTAATCATGGAAAGCAAAGGCGAAATGCAACACCTGGAATTTGAAATTCCTTCAAGAGGCCTGATAGGATTACGTTCCAACATGCTTACCAATACAGCTGGTGAAGCTGTAATGGCGCATCGTTTCCTGGAATACAAACCATGGAAAGGATATATTCCCGGAAGGAGCAACGGTGTTCTCATTTCTAAAAACCAGGAAAGAACAACCGGATATTCTATTGACAAATTGCAGGATCGCGGAAGATTTTTTGTAGATCCGGGAGAAGAAGTTTACGTTGGACAGATTATTGCTGAGCACATCAAGCCGGGAGATTTAATTGTAAATGCTACAGAACCGAAAAAACTTACCAACCATCGCGCGAGTGGAGCAGATGATGCTTCACGCATTGCTCCGAAAATACAAATGACTTTGGAAGAATGTATGGAATATATTCAGCAGGATGAGTGTATCGAAGTAACACCTAAATTTATAAGGATGCGCAAAGTGATTCTTGATGAAGACGAAAGAAAGAAAACACAGCGAATGCAAAAAGTAGAGGCATAAAAAAAACTAAAAAAACTGATTTCAGGCGTAACAAATGAAAAATTTTACGCCTTTTTTATTTTAATATTTTTATAAAACCTCTTTTCGCTGGCCTGATATTATATGTCGCTTTGATAATTGGTTTAGTTATTTTTTAGCTTTCTTACGTTCTGAAAATTGAAATCACCGTTATTTCTTCATTTGCTGCAATTAATGCCAGTCACGAACAGGACATTTAATATAATTCGTCCAATCTTTACAATTATCTTTCATATTTATTCAAAAGTTTTTTAATAAAATTAGCTTGCACTGGCATATCTTTTGATTTATTTTTTTGCAAATAAGATGGTAACTCTATCAGTTACTATTCTTTATACTATAATGCAATTAAATAAGCAAACGCAACCAACCAATCCGGCAATATGGCCGGATGAGCGAATCCATCTTTTAGAAGTTATCGGGAATGCCAGCATGGGCGGAATGGAAAACTATCTTAAAGATTTTATCTCCAATTTACCACCCGAAAAATTTAGCGTTACCTGTATATGCCCTTATGAAAGTCCTTTTACAGCTTCGTTACGACAATTGGGTGTGCAGGATATATATATTACACCAATCGCC
>JBQCFO010000519.1:0-5234 GCA_051959055.1 Ginsengibacter sp.
ACCTCTTTTTTTAAAATAATCAATGATGCGCGGAAGCGCGTCAACAGTCGCCTGGCGGGTATCTCCGCCTGCATCATGCAACAGAATGATACTTGCATTGGTAGACGCTTCCTGCCTTACAACTCTTTCAAAAATACTGTCTGCACTTACTCCTGGAGCCCAGTCGTTTGGATCAATGGTTTCATTAATGGTTAAATAATTTTCCTGGCGGCTTCGTTGTATCGGCGCCAGTTCATCATAAGTCTGCGGTTCTGAGTCAGCATTGTATGGCGCTCTGAATAAAATAGTAGAATGACCGGTAACACTTTCAATAAGCAATCGCGTAAGTTTCATTTCCAGCGCAGCCCTCGTCAGGCTCATTTCTGCAATATTGTGATGCGTGAAAGTGTGGTTTCCTATTTCAAAACCATCTTTATATTCTCTTCTTAAAATGGGAATATTTTGTTCGGCATTGATACCAATTACAAAAAAAGCTGCCGGCACTTTTTCCCTTTCAAGAATATCGAGAATTTTTGGCGTCCATTCTGCACTTGGGCCATCATCAAACGTCAGAATCAGTTTATGCCCTTTACCAATGGTAGTGTCTTCTGCAAATTTGCGGATCACATACCCTGATGGAAGCTGCACATAATTTTGTTCGGCAATCAACTGTTCAGAAGTATCAATTTCAAAATTTATTTTTCCTGGTTGGGGTGAATACAGAATGTCCAGCACTTCTCCTTCTCCCTGAAAACCTACGCTGTTCTGGATAACAGGAATAAGCGCAAGTGAATCAAAATTAAATGGTTTCTGTTGCAAAGCCGCATTGCTCAAACTGCGGCTATAATATTTCCAGATGCGCTGATCTTCGCTGCCCAGGCGCCATAGCGCCGTTCCCGCGGTTGGAAATTCATCACTGAATCTTAAAATATTAAATAACGTAGCTGCATCGGTAAACCAAACCTCGTGATTGGTGATATCGGTGGAGTCCTCAGTGCTTTGCGTCGCATAGCTAAAATGAAGATTGTACGAATCATCATCATAAATGATTTTTGCATTGATGCTTTTTGCTTTATTGATAGCTTCGTTATAGGTAAGCGGCAATGGGTCTATTTTGCCGTCAGACCAACTGTAGCCAAAACCGCCAACACCTAAAGTAATTTTTGAAGGATCTATTTTATCTGCTGTCCATGATACCGCGTCTTCAATCCATTTTTGTCCGCTTATTGGCCCTGGTCCCGTAGACCCATTATATTCATCATAAGCCATTAATACAATATAATCATTGTAATCGGACAATTTGGAATAATCATAATCTGTATTCTTTGGCTCTACATCCATCGTTACCATCATGTTTTTGGCATGAAGCGTTTCATAAAGTTTCTTTTGAAATGAAGTAAGCGGCTCATTCGTTTTTTCCTGCAATTCCTCAAAGTCAACATTAATACCATCGAGGTGATAAAAAGATAATGTATCAGATATCTGCTTTATAAAATTGTTTTTTACAACCGAATCTTTAAGAATATAATGCAGTAGTTTGCCATCAAAATCACTTTTGGAAGAATTAAAATTGGAAACGATGGGCAGTATGCGCAACTTTTTTTGTCTCATCAAAGCAAGTCCTGCACTATCAATTCTTGTTTGCAGTTTGTGAGTTACCGTGTCAATAAAAAACCATTCCGGCAAAATCGTATTAATCTTATCTGCATTTTGTTGCAGGTCGGGCAAAGCAAGTTGCGCATTCCAGGGAGTGTAAAAAGCGGCGCGTATCAAAGAAAGCGAACTGGCTTTGGATACCTGATTATTCCTGGCTCTCTTCAAAGAATCTGACTTTAATTTATTGATCAAAAAATCTTTGAAGCCTTTGTATTTTGAATTCTGATGATTTTTTAAAATAAGCGGATTGGATGGATCAAGCGTTGTTTGATATTCCCGTGCTTTTGCTTCCATGTTGGGAATATTTGGCAAGGAGCCGCTGTACAATGCAATCGCAAGTACCACAATAAAGAAAAGGCTGACCATCAAAATCACACGGCCGGTCCACTTAAATCTTTTCCACCTGGTTGGCTTATCAGTTTGAAAAATCTGTGCAGAATTATTGTCGCTCATATTTTTATTTCAGAAAATACAATACCGCTTATTGGCAATTATATACGAAGGTAAATCGGTTATAACTTTAAATTTTATATTTTATCAGGGATGAGGGAGGGCTTAACAAAAGATTATTTTAAATTATTTTGTTTAGTTCTCATAAAAAAGAAGGCCCCTGTAGAAACAGGGGCCGTTTACCAAAACTAACTGCTTATGAGAAAATTGAAATTTAATGTTGTTGATTATTATTTTTCAAATCCCATGCCAAAAGTAAAACGACTTTTGTTAAGAAAAAACTAAGAAGGCCTATTTATTTTTTTAAAATCAACAATTTCTTATTTAAATGACATTTATCTGACGCTGTAATGGCAGTCAATAGAAATTTTTTATTGATTTGCGAGTTTTTCTGAATTTTCTGCAAACTGAAGCGCATCAATAAATTCCTGTAAATCACCGTTTAAAACATTTTCTAAATTATATACTGTTAATCCGATCCGGTGATCCGTCACCCTGCCCTGAGGGTAATTGTACGTTCTTATTTTGGCAGATCGGTCGCCTGAACTTACTAAACTTTTCCGGTGGCGGGAAATTTCCTCTTCCTGCTTACGTACTTCTTCTTCGTACAATTTCGTGCGCAACATCTGCATCGCTTTTTCACGGTTGCCTAACTGGCTTCTTTCCGTCTGGCAAATGATCACCAATCCTGTCGGAATATGTGTCAACATTACTTTTGTTTCCACTTTGTTGACATTTTGTCCTCCTGCCCCACCACTTCTCGCTGTCTCCATTTTCACATCGCTGTCTCTTACTTCCACATCCACTTCTTCTGCTTCCGGCATTACAGCAACCGTTGCAGCACTGGTGTGTACACGTCCACTCGCTTCTGTATCCGGCACACGCTGTACGCGATGTACGCCGCTTTCAAATTTTAAAGTCCCGTACACATCGTCGCCCGTAACTTCGATTTGTACTTCTTTATAACCCCCAACCGTTCCTTCATTCTCACTCAGCAAAGCAGTTTTCCAGCCTTTGGATTCGCAAAATTTCAGATACATTCTCATTAGGTTACCTGCAAATAGCGAAGCTTCATCTCCACCAGTTCCGGCTCTTATTTCCAGGATAGCATTCTTTTCATCCTGCGGATCTTTTGGTATCAGCATCGTTCGGATTTGCTTCTCCAATTTCTCCTTTTCTTCCTGCAACTGAGGCAATTCCTCCTTTGCCATATCACGCATTTCTTCATCATCGCTGTTCAAAACTTCTTTATTAAAATCGATGTCGCCAAGTAATTTTGCGTACCGGTTTCGTACAATTACGATTTTCTCGAGGCTGCGATACTCCTTGCTTAATTGCTTATATTTTTTATTGTCGCTTACAATTTCCGGGTTGGATAATGCAATTCCTAATTCTTCAAATCTTGCCTTTATAGCTTCCAGTTTTTCAAGCATAATATTTTTTCCAAGTTATTTTTATGAGTGATTGGGTAAATTCTGTAACGGTCATTGTAGAAATATTTACCCCTTATCTTTGACAATTGTGCAAAATTAATTCTAATCCCGTTTACATGCGCTATCTAAAATTCAAGGCTGACTATTTATTTACCGGTAACATACTTTTAAATGATGAACATGTATTGGTTACAGATACTGACGGAAAAATAATTGCCATCGTTGATATAAAAGATGCAGGTGAAGAAATTGGCACTTTTAACGGAATTCTTTCCCCCGGATTTGTAAATGCCCATTGCCACCTGGAACTTTCTCATCTTAAAAATAAAATTCCTCCAAAAACAGGATTGGTTGATTTTGTATTTAAGGTTGTTTCTGAAAGACATTTTCCGGAAGAAGAGATATTTGAATCAATTGAAAAAGCCGAAGAAGAAATGCTGCAAAATGGAATTGTTGCAGTTGGGGATATCTGTAATAATGCCCTAACCCTTTCTCAAAAAATAAAACGCAATCTCTCTTATTATAATTTTATTGAAACAAGCGGATGGCTTCCCGAAATTGCTTCTGCAAGAATTGAAAGAGCAAAAAACATTTTTCAGGATTTTGAAAATGAAGGCTTAAAAGCTTCAATCGTTCCTCATGCACCATATTCGGTATCTGAAAATTTATGGAAAGAAATGACTCCTTTTTTCCAGGAAAAAACAGTTAGCATTCATAACCAGGAAACTGCCGAAGAAGATTTATTTTTTAAAGAAGCAAAGGGAGAATTTGTAAGAATGTTTGATAAAATGAAAATCGACAATTCCTTTTTCAAACCAAAGCAAACCGGAAGTGTTGAAAGCTATTTTCCAAATCTTTCTGTTGCAAAATCTGTGATTTTAGTTCATAATACTTTTACAAAACAAGCTGATTTGGATTTTATAAATCAACATAAAAACGAAGACCAGTCAATTTCATTTTGTCTTTGTCCAAATGCGAATTTGTACATTGAAAATACATTACCTCCGGCAGATTTATTTGTGAAAAATAATTGCAACATCGTTTTGGGAACTGATAGTCTTGCTTCCAATTACCAACTCAATATTTTGGAAGAAATGAAAACGATTATAAAAAGTTTTCCTGAAATAAAAACAGAAACTTTATTAAAATGGGCAACGATGAACGGAGCAAAAGCGTTGCAGTTAGAAAATCATTTTGGAAGCTTTGAAAAAGGAAAAAAACCAGGTGTTGTTTTGATTGAAAATGTGAAAGGAGAAAAAATTATTTCGGAATCAAAAATTAAAAGGCTGATTTAAAGTACGATTTTATTCTTCTATAAATTAGAAAGAATCAACAAAACAGTGAGAATAGATGACAGTAAATTGATTAAAAGCCAAGCACTCAAGAGTGTGGTATGAAAACTTACTCGCTTAAAATCTCCGGCAAAACCTTCAACGTCTTCATACTGCCAAAGTCCTGTACATGCCATGAATAATAGCTTTCAAGGCTTTTTAAAATCTCCCTTCTAAGGTTTCTGTTCATTTTTACTTCTTGTAAATCCAGGGGATGAACCGCTTTTAATAATTGTGAAATATGATAACTTAATTCTTTATTAAGATGAATTGCTGAAAAGGAATTTTCGTCTGAAAAATTTCCTTCCTGCAAATTGAAACTGTTTTTTTCTTCAGAATAATTATCCGTTAAACCAAACCCAAGTATCTGGGCAATTTGTAAGCA
>JBQCFO010000520.1:0-2404 GCA_051959055.1 Ginsengibacter sp.
TCGCTGTACTTTCTTTTCTTCATCTTCTTTTTCGCATTCTGCACATTTGCGCTGAACAGTTGTATTTGATGTTTTGAAGGATCGTTGCGATACGTCTTTGTCACTCATTCGCATCACTTTATCCGCCATAGCATCGGCTTCCTGTTCGTATTGGTCGCCGGGTTGATTGATTTGTAATTTTGGTTGTACTCTTAAATGATTTCCCGAATTATGAACATTTATATTATCAAAATTAAATGAAAGTGTGCTGGTCAATTTAGAAGCTACAGCATTTTGCTCAGGAAAATTATCTTCGTTTTTTTGAAACAAAGAACCAACCATTGATTGATTTTTATTTTCTGCTTTTTGAAATGCTGCACTTTTCATTTGTTTCTTTTCTATTAAATAAGAAATCTTCACGTTTCAAACATTTACCCCTTTTAAACGAGGTGAACCGGAGAAGGAAGAGGGCATGATCAATTTCAAACGGAATAATTAATATGAGATTATAGTAATTCTTATTGCTGACCAGGATATTTCAATAGCCCCCCCCATCCTCCATGAGTTGCAAGGCTGTGAATCGGAAAAGCCATTGGAAGGTAATTGCCGGCACAATAAATGCCGGTTTTAACCATTTGTTTGAGATCATTATCAGCTGAATCGATAATATTAAGAATCATGGACCATTCATCCGGAGACAAAAAGCAGATTCCTCCTAATACATAACATATAGGATGTGAGTCAAAAGCAGCGCTTTTTACAAGCTCGCATGGGGTATGATAGTCGATGTTTTTATCAATATGTTCCCACAAGCACTGGCGGGTTTTGTCAATCCATCTCTTTCCAGGTTCCGACATCCTTTTGCGTAGCTCGGTAAATCTTTTACAATATTTATATCCATATCCAAGATAATAACCACTATTACCACAAGCATTACCTGACCTTCTCTCTCTGCATCGGTAGAATTCACACACATCATCACCGGTCATTTTTGTGTATTTACTACAATCTTCGGGCTGAGGCTCTGGTACAGGTTTCTGAATCGATTTTGAAGTGGCGTTAATAAATTTAATAATTACGCATCGGTTCTTTGCTCTGCCTATCATATCAACATTCGATGCAAAATAATTATTTGACTGTGATACGATAGCTGTTCTTGATGAAGCAGATTTTCCTAATAAGGTATGTATATTTTTTGCTCTTTGTGATCTTAGATAATCATTGTTGCCTTTTTCTCCAACACAATCCGAATAACCCTGTATTGAAAGTTTGTAATTTGTGTCGGTTTCGAAAATATCAATCCATTCACGCAATAACTTATTTGATTCAAGTGATTTTTTATAATGCCTCCAATCAACTCCAAAATCAGCGATTACCAATTCTCCACTTCCACCCATAAAGACATCTTCATCAATAACTCCTTTTTCACTTCTTGATTTACTTATCTCGTTTTCTGAATAGTTCTTGGGGCAAGATTCTTTTATTTCAGCAACATCTCTTTGAATCATCCCACGATTCTTCACTCCTTGCTGTATTACATGCATCAATTCGTGAGCCAGCAGTTTTTGTCCTTTTATAGAATATGGGTTGTATTGACTGACATTGAATACAATGTTATTTCCTGAAGTATAAGCCAATGCGTTTATAGAATTTGCACTTTCAGAAGCTTTATTGTTGTCATGAATTTTAACATCGCTAAAATCATGGTTAAAGCGTGATTCCATAAAAGAACGAGTAGTATTATCCATTGGGTTGCCAGAAGAAGAATTTAAAACATCCTGAACAATAGGCTGCGCAAAAGATTGCGATGAATTATTACTTTCTTTTCGCTGTACTTTCTTTTCTTCATCTTCTTTTTCGCATTCCGCACATTTGCGCTGAACAGTTGTATTTGATGTTTTGAAAGATCGTTGCGATACTTCTTTGTCACTCATCCGCATCACTTTATCCGCCATAGCATCTGCTTCCTGTTCGTATTGATCGCCCGGTTCATTGATTTGTAGTTTTGGCTGTATTCTCAAAGTACTTTCTGGATTATACCTTTTAATATGACCAAAATGAAATGCAGGGCCGCTTGACATTTCAAAAGCATTATCATGCCTTTCCGAAACTGACAAATCCTCATCTTTATTAAATGAAGGCATCACCATTGACTTGTTTTGATTTTCTGATTTTTGAAATGCTGCACTTTTCATTTCCCAAAACTTTTATATATCGACCCGGCTATTTTATTACCAGTACTGTTAGCTTTTGTGGCACTGCCCGTTTCGAAAGCACCTGCGTTAAGAGCCGGAACATTAATATTGCTTTTTAAAGATGGCGGAATACCTTGTTCAGTAAATAACCTTGCTAATTCAGCTTCAACAGCACTGGCGATATGATAGCGGTCATGCGGTGAAAAACCATGTAATATCAGTTCCTCAAT
>JBQCFO010000521.1:0-5446 GCA_051959055.1 Ginsengibacter sp.
AGTTAATTGAAGATAATATCGCTTACTTGTACCCGGGAACTATCAGACAATCTTATTTACCTGACATCGCAAAAAATTTAAAAAATACGAAAGGACTAATCATAGACATGAGATGTTATCCGCTTGAATTTATTGTTTTTAGCTTCGGCAAGTATTTGATGCCCCATAGTACACCATTTGCAAAATTTACAAGCGGTAGTATAATGACTCCCGGTCTTTTTACAATGACTGAACCACTAAGTGTAGGAGAAGAAAATATGGGTTTTTATAATCGTAAAATTGTGATTTTAGTGAATGAAACGACACAGAGCCAGGCCGAATATACGACTATGGCTTTTAGAACAGCACCAAATGTAACAGTCGTTGGTTCTACAACAGCAGGTGCGGATGGAAACGTTTCTCCTATTTATCTTGTCGGCGGCATCCACACAATGATTAGTGGCATCGGCGTTTTTTATACCGCTGGCAAAGGAACACAAAGAGTTGGCATTGTAACTGATATAGTGGTTAAGCCGACTATTGAAGGTATAAAAAACGGCAAGGATGAACTTCTGGAAAAAGCAATTGAAATTATTGATAAGAAATCAAGAGATTGAAGAAGAATGAGTGATTTTAAAAATCACAATCTCTTAATATTGATGATTTTTATCGGTGGCCTGAAATTGGTTTCAAAATCAGGCTGCTGATGAATTTGTTTTACATATTGCATCCCTTCTATTACTTTTCCAAAAGTTGTATATCCCTTTTTGTCGGGACTGGCATCGCCGCCATAATCATAATCCGGCTCGTCATCGAGGGTAATAAAAAATTCGGTATTGCCTGAATTGGGATCTTCATTGCGGGCAAGAGAAATGACACCTTCGGTATGAAGAATGCCGGTTTCTTTGGTAGTTTCCAGCGGAATGCCCGGAATTGTTTTTTGCAATTTATAATTCGCCTGCCAAAGGCCGCCCTGGATCAGCTCGGCTTTATCTACATTCATCGCCTGATCTTCTTTTTTCAATACGCGATAAAAAGAAGTGTTTTTATAATAACCGGAATCAACATAAGAGAGGAATGCGGCAACCGTTTTCGGTGCTTTTTCAGGGTATAATTCGACAATAATATCGCCATAATAGGTTTGAATATCGATGGTTGGGTGTGTATATTTTTTTTGTTCTTTACAGCCAATAGTGAAGAGCACTAATACTGGCAACATGTATTTCACAAGTTTCGAAATCATTTGATTTTTTATTGAAAAATCCTATAAAAAGAAAAATGAAGATAATAAAATTCAGCTTCAGTAAAGGCACAAATATGCGGGATTTGTGTTTTTAATTTGGTGCGTTTTCTCATCATTGAAGGTAATAAAGTCTGATTCATTTTACCACGGCGATTATTACTAAAGTGAATGTGAGTTCGATATAAGAAAACATGTCACTCCTTCGGAGTTTCCACACTGTTTTTAAACCATGCTATAATAATTTCATCCCTTCAGGATTGAAGGATTATGCTTTCAAGCCTGAAAGCCCGCCTGACCGGAGGGGCAGGGCTGTAATTATTGTATAAAACGGTTGATTATTAAATAAATTCCAAAGGGATGACCTAAAAATGAAATGAGAACATTGTTTAGTCGAACTCACGTTAGGGTTAATAAGGCTTTAATTATAGGGTTTTTTAAAAAACCCGGCAGAACATTATTACCTTAGTAACAGAGTCTCCAAATCTCTAATCTTATTAGCTTATTTTCATACAAAAATGAGGAAGAAGAACCTTTTGTTTTTATAAAGACAATTACAAATAGCTCAGCCACCATTTTTTATGCGAAGATTTTAAACGGTCATATCTTTTGCAAATAGGGTACATAAAAATCACCACTGCAAGCCAAATCAAATAAACGATTCCCAATGGCAAGCCATCATTGGGCGATTTGAAATGCAAAAAACCGGTATTTGCTTCTGATAAAGTATGTCCGTTTGCAAAAAACAAGATCATACAAATCAGATGAATCACAAAAAAATGAACCAGGAAATAAAAAAATGGAACGCGCCCATATACTGATACAACTTTTGTCCATCCTCCATTTACGTATTCAAATAAAGAAAGAAAAATCAATGCCGGCCCTAAAGTCATGGATAAAAAAAGAAGCGAGGCCGGATATTTTGTCGTATTCAAAAAAGAAAGAATGGTAAATACAAAGTTTTTTTGTACCTGCCATTCAGAAGGATCACCATAAACATTGGTAAATCGTAAAATCAGAAAAAATAAAGTGATTAAAATACCGGTGAATAATAAGATCTTTTGTCGTCTTTTTGCATCAGATTCTTTTTTATAAAGAGAACCAAGGCAATAACCGAGCATCATCACTCCTGGCCATGGAAGCAATGGATATAGAATCGCAAATAAACGGTTGTGATCGTAAGGAAAAAAAGATTGCTGGTGAAGAAACCCCCACCATAAGGGAGTTTGAGTGGGCTTTGCATAATCAAATGCATCAAGAAGATTATGCCCGCAAACGATGATTAGTCCAATAAAAAATATGGCGCGAAGCGGCAAATAAATAGCGCCTGCCAGAATAATCATTGAAAATCCAATCACGGATAAAACTTCTATTGCTAAAAAGCCAAAAGTAATATCGAATGTGAGAAATAAATTAAAAACAGTAAGCTCAATAACAATCAACCAGATTCCCCTTTTCAATAAAAAAGAAGACAGCTGTTTTTTTGTTTTATTTCTTCCGGAAAGAAATGCAGACGTGCCTGATAAAAACACAAATACCGGCGCACAAAAATGGGTAATCCACCTGGTGAAAAATAAAACCGGGATGGTGGTTTGTAAATTGGTCGGATCAATATTGTAATGTAGAAAATCGCGTGTGTGATCCAAAGCCATTATGATCATTACCAGGCCACGAAGAATATCTACAGAGTGAATTCTGAATTTTGGCGTAAGCGGTTCCAAAGGCAATGTAGATTGATTCATTTTACCTGAAAAATAGTTGGATAAAAAGAGGTGCTTTCACAAAAGCATGGAAACAAAAAAAATTAGGTAATAAGGTGTACTTCATTTGGTATGAGGCATTAACTCAGAATCCCAAAATCTCTGTACCTTATCACCTTATTTTCCACAGAAAATGAGAAAGAACCTGAAAAGAATACAAATTTGCTTTATTTCTTTCTTTACTGAAAGAGTCGAAAATTAGTTTATAGAAAACAATTCTTTAAAGATTTTTCTTCCGTCAACATTGCCGAGGGCCGGATTGCACGCTCTTTCCGGATGCGGCATCATGCCAAAAACGGTTCTCTCTTTATTAGTTATCCCCGCAATAGAATGGATCGAACCATTTGGAGAATGATCAATATGAACCTCGCCCTTTTCATTGCAATAACTGTAAAGCACCTGGTTGTTTTTTTCAATCTCTTCCAGTTCTTCTTCTTTTACAAAATATCTTCCTTCACCATGGGCCACCGGAATTTTATATACTTCAGTTGAATGTGCTTCGGAACCACAGAGAAAAACATTTTTGCAATTGAATTTTATCTGTGCATTTTGTAATAAAACGCCGGGAAGTAACCTGCTCTCACAAAGAATCTGAAAGCCATTGCAGACTCCAAATACTTTACCACCTTTATTGGCAAAATCCATCACACTTTGCATCATGGGGCTGAAACGCGCAATAGCGCCGCATCTAAGATAATCACCAAAACTGAATCCGCCGGGTAGTACAATACAATCTGATCTGTCAAACATGGAAAGATCTTTATCTTTATGCCACAAAGTAATCACTTCCTGCCCCAGGTCATTCCGCAATGCGTGAATCATATCCCTGTCGCAATTAGAACCCGGAAAAACTACCACACCAAATTTCATTTTTATAATTTTTATTTATCAACAAAGGTAACCATACCAAAGCTATTTTTTAAAATACTGCATATAAACGACAAACCCTACCATAATCCATTGCAAAACCATTGGGATCCATCTTGTGCGCGGATAATAAAATGCACATCCAATAAACGCGGATGCAGGAATTAATGCGAGGAACCAATATCCTGCAGAATGATGCAAATCAATAAAAGGAATTGCGATGGAAATTATTAAAAATAAAAACAGTAAACTCCAGTTTTTTCGGACCTGGAGCACCTGTTTTGAAACAGAGGTCTGCACAAAAAAAGCGCCCATAATAATCATTAAACCAATCAAAGAAATGCCTGTTATTTCCATAATCGAAGGTTTAAATAAAGAATGAGAAATTCCCAAACCGGATACCCGAAATGAATACAAACGATTGGTAAAAAAAAGATATGACACGAAAAAATACCAGGGAGTAAGTATGCCAATAAAAGTAATCAGCCATTCCGCCACTTTGGGAGGCCGGGTAATGAGTAAAGTAAGAATGATGAATGCTGCAAAAGCAAAACATGGAAGATAAAAAAATGTACAAATTCCAATGGCTATGCCCACATTAAACAAAGTAGATTTTGGGTGCTGGCTGTTGTTCAGGTTGCTCATTTTTGACCATACCCAGATTAAAAAAGTATTGATGATTAAAGCAGGGCTGAGAACATTCCATTCCGGGAAAAATGAGGTAATCAACAGGTAACTCATTGCCGGTAAATAATTAGGTTTTTGCATTAAGCGCCTGCTGGTAATGAGCTGATTGAGCGTAACTGCTTGTGTAAAAAGTAATAGATAAGTAATGACAAAATAAGCAGAAGGATAGGCATCAAAATACGGTTGGATTGCTTGAATTATATCATTAAATAAAAAACCGCCGGATTTTTCGATAACAGGAATTTGCGGATGAAGCAACCATACAAACTTTAGAAATATTCCATACACAAAAAGCAGGAAAGTGTTGAGTGGATTATTGGCCCGGAAAATTCCTGTCACAATAGAAAATTATTTTAGTGGCAAAAATAAAAAATTAAAAGGATTGGGTGTTATGTATTTGAAAATGTCAAAAGTGGCCAATCCTTAATAAAGTTCTGCCATTTCTAAAATACATTTTAAAGACTGGCAACGAGAATAGTTTTTAAGGAAATTCAACCTTTGCGAATCAAATATAATTTCTATAAATACAAGGGATAATAATTTGAGAAGCACTAACCTGCTTTCCATACCTCGGCATAAACTGGTAACCCCTGTCAAGACCTTTCAATGGAGGATTTCTGGTAATTTTTCCGGTTCCCGATACACTCTGATCGGTAAGAAGTTGGGTACGCCTCTCAAGCGTGTTGAACAGGAAATGCATTTGACCACCGGTAAGCATGATTACATAAGAAAGGAAATTATCAGTTTGATCGTCGTATTGCGATTTTTGTATAACGCTTGCCCAATCTGGTTTTCCAGTCTTATCCATACTCAGCACCAGGATATTATTGTAGTAATATCTCTGGTCGTTCATTGAATTATAAAAAGGATATCCGCCAAATCCGCCATAAGGATAATATCCATAAGAATAGGG
>JBQCFO010000522.1:0-12944 GCA_051959055.1 Ginsengibacter sp.
TAATGGCATTCAGAAAAATATTGCCAACATATTTTGTAGCATCTTCTGCTGCACGGTTCATCGACAAAACAGCTTTATCTACTACACTTCCAAGGCCTACACTTCTCAAAGTTTTTTCAACACTTTGCGCTTCCGGTGGCATCAGTATTTTTATCATGTCATCTTTATAAAATCCATTGAGCAATGCCAAATGAAAAGTAGCAGAATCTGTTCCCACTTGCAATGCTTCTTTCAAACCCTGAACCACTTCTGCATTAGTAAGGTTTCCGTTTCCAACAGAATTCATAATATTTCTTGCAGTTTCGCAGCCACTAAAAGAAAACAAAATAAGCAAAGCCAAAAGAATTCTTTTCATAAAAGATTTTTTATTTCATAGTCAAGTACAGTGCCAAAAGTGATTTTCCGGTTCAGGCCTTTTAAATTTCAATTCCGATTTTCTTCATTAATATCGAAGCGTTCAAACTATTGCAAATACCAGGCTTCAGCCGGTAATCAAAAAATAATTCGTCATTGATTACATGTACATCAAAATGATAATTTAAAATATTTTCAGAAAATTTTTCCTTCAAATTAGCAAGTTCCAGATCATGTGTTGCAATAATTGCGGCAGCTTTTTTCTTTATCAATTGTTTAATTAATGCTTTCGATCCGGTGTGGCGGTCAAGCGAATTAGTGCCTCGCAAAATTTCATCCAGCAGGATAAAAACTTTTTCTCCCGCATTTACTTTTTCAATAATGGTTTTTAATTTTTTTAGTTCCGCATAAAAAGTAGAAGTACTTTCTTCCAGGTTATCTGTAATGCGCATGCTACTCATAATCTGAACATGTGAAACGGAAAAAGACGTTGCACAAACAGGAGCACCTGACATTGCAAGAACCACGTTTACTCCAATACTTCTCAGGTAAGTGCTTTTGCCTGCCATGTTGGAACCGGTTACCAGCATGAGTTCTGCGTTTGAAGGAATGTCTATATAATTGTTGACTCTTTTTTCTTCAGGTATCAATGGGTGTCCGATTTCTTTTCCACTGATTGAAAAATATTCGTCGTGAATTGTTGGAAAACTCCATTCGGGTTGATTGAAGTATAAAATACCAAAACTGTTTAAGGCTTCAAAATTTGCGAGGGTATCAAACCAATCATCGATATTGTTTTGTTCACTTTCTTTCCATTTTTCAAGATCAAGAATTTGTTGCAAATTCCACAGCAACAAAAGATTTAATGGAAGTGATAAAACAAGGTTGTAACGGAGATCCAGTTTATCCAAAATCTTTTTTATTCTCAAAATATCTGCTGAAGCTTTTTTATTTTTTTGAAGAAAAACAGATTGCCATCTTTTGAGCAATGGAGTTTCAAATTTTTCATTTTCGATAAGTGACACACTTGTTAATAGTGTATTCATTTCATCCGCCACTTTTGAAAGCTGATTATGAATCGGTGCCACAACTTTATTAATCTGGTAAGCGATGACAGCAAAAATTAAAAGAGTGAGATAAAAAACGGTATCATTTGCTATATTAAAAATATATAGAGCAACAACACTGATAATAATAGCCGGAAGTAAGTAGCGAAGCCATTTCCATGCTTTAAATCCTGAAAAAGAATTCGGTTCTTTCATCCAGTTTTCCAAACTGTTTTTTGTAGAAAAAATAATTTTATTTTTTGTTCCAAAAGATTGCAAATCCTGTATCCATAATACTTTACCTGATAATTCCTTAATCGATTTCTGTCTTTCCGGAATATCTTCAACAGAAGCAGGAGATTTTAAAAAAGCAGCAAGCCTTGTACTTCCTGGTTCGGATGAAGTACGGTTGAGATATTGAAATAAAGAAGCACGACCAAAAATGTCCAGATCATTTGCATAAGGATGCTCTTTGGGAATATGTTCTGCACCAGATGGAAAATCGTAATAATTCCCTTCCAAAAATTTCAATTCATTTTCATTAATCCGGATGAGTTGGTTTGTGTGCTCTATTTTCGATTGATTTTTTAAATCCACTGAAACAAGTCTCACAAAAACAAACAGCAATAAAACAGAAGCAACGATTACATATACAATTCCCAAAGACCATAAAAAATAAAACCCGGCAATAATGGCGATAATAGCACCAAGCCGAAGCCAGGCGAAAGAAGATTTTCTCTGTTGCAGTTGTTTTAAATAAGCGCGTAATTCTCCTAATCTCTTCTGATAAAATTGCTTTGGATCCATTCAGTTTTTTCTTTAAAAAGTGTGTAAAAATAACTGATAAAGCAGACATTGGAATGAATCGGATATATACTTTTTTATGAATTGACATTATGAATAGTTGATAAAATCATGAATAGTTGATAAAATCATTGTGGCAAACGCATCTAAGTTTTTTAAGCCTGAAAGGCTGAAATGATTATAGAAATATTAAATGTACAATGATTAGAAATCCCAAAGGGATGACATATAACCCTTTCAAAGTTTCAAAACCGATTAAAGTTATTATGATAATCCTCTCATCCTTTCAGATTTGAAAGCATCTTCTTTTAATCTTCTTTTGATTCAAACGTATATGTCCTGGTATAATGATGCAGCCATGTCTATCATCTTATTATTCTATTGTTTTTATTATACAGAATTTTTCATCCAAAGTAAGCGATGCATCATAAAGCATTTTAAAAAAATCCCTTCCCCATTTTGAATAAAAAAGCATAAAATTTTCGGTGCGTTCCTGCAAACCATCGTTTGGGAATAATGTGATGAATATTTTGTTCAGCTGATTTTTCTGATCTGTAAATTTTCTCTTTTCTGCACGAAACATTTTCTTTTCCAATACAGTCAAAGCTTTGATATGTCTTATTTCTAAAGCCTCTACATGATGTACAAGTGTTGAATCAATACGTTTTACAAGGTTTTCAAGCTCGTCATAAATATTTTCAAATTGCTTTTTCTCTTTGATTAAATTTAAAACTGAGCTGCTTTCCCTCTTTACCACTTCATCCAGCAAAACTTCTTTTCCGTTGAAAAGATCCATAGCATTCAATTCCAGTTTCTCTAATAATTTTTGATACTTTTCAATAACGATCAAAAAAGAATTTCTTAAAACAAGAACAGGATACGGAACCTTATAATTTGAAAACAAATCTTTTAGCTGTAACCAATACGCAAGCTCTCCTCCTCCACCGATCCAGGCAACATCGGGCAAAATAATTTCCTGGAATAAACCACGCAAAATCACATTTGGACTAAACCGTTCAGGATGTTGTTGAAGTTCCATTGTCATTCCGTCTTTTGTAAAAACAATATCGGTATCGCGAACTACAAAATGATCATTGACACGTATAATCCTGTTTCTCAAATTATCTTTTAAATAAAACAAGTTAATTTCCCTGGGATACGCCTGAGCCTTGTAATGCGCTGATAGCTTTTCTGAGGTTTCTTCAACAATTTTGGAAGAAGTGTGATTAAAAATATCATCTTCAAAAATGGAAATCATTTCTTTTTTAAAAGCGCCATTGTCGGGCAAAAGTACCAACAATCCATACTCCTGGAACAGATTATGAACGAATAAAAACGTTGCCTCTTCAATGGTGGAATTTTTTACAAAACATTTTTTTAATAAACCAATCAATGAGCTGCCAAATTTTTCTACTGATAATCTTCCTTCAATTTTTTCAATGAGTTTTATCAGGTTGCTATCTACCTTCATTCTTCCAACCGCCCCGGTTTGATTCGTTTCCCATTGATATTTCACTCCATCGATTACCACATGATTCAATTCTTCCAAATCGGCATCTTCGCTTCCCATAAAAAAAACCGGAACAAAATTATATTCCGGTAATTCTTTTTTTAAAGAATCGGCCAGCTTTATGGTGTGTAGAATTTTATAAATAAAATAAAGATGGCCGGTAAAAATATTTGGTTGATGTGCCGTACAGATTGTAAAGGTATTTTCATCCAAAAGCGCGTCAATATTGGATTTTACAAGATGACAATGTTCAAAATTTTTGTACTGATGAATAAACTGATCAACCAGCAATTTACGATTAGTACTAAAACTCTTTCTTTCTGCAATCGAAGATCTTATTCCTTCCAAATTTACAGGATGCTCATAAAAATCTTTTAAGGCTGGCATTTCATTAACATAATCCAAAATAATTTTGCTAAACTTTCCAGTTTGTAAGTAAGGTATATATTGTGATTCAAATTTTGTATCCAAAGCGGCTGAATTTTAGCTGCAAAGATAGAGGTAAAAGAAGATTTGGGTAAGCTTTAAATGGTTTGAATAAGATGTAAAACCAATTAAGAATACTGGATATTTCTTGGTTTACTGTAAACCATAATTATAAAAAGTTTTAAAGAGGATTTAAAATTCCAATGCATTTTTTCAAGCTTTCTTTCCACCCTTGAATTTCAACTTGAAGCAAATCTTTAATCTTTGAAGTATCTAAAACTGAATACAGTGGCCGTTTGGCGGGAGTTGGATAGGAAGATGTTGGAATTGGATTTATTTTGCAATTACTATTTACCAGCGATTTTATTTCCTGGGCAAATTCATACCAGGTTGTAACGCCGCTATTGGAATAATTTACAATGCCGGAAAAAACTTTATCTTCTTCTGCTCGTTCAATAAATTTCATAATTACCTCTGCAAGATCCGCCGCATAAGTTGGAGAACCATATTGATCATTAATGACATTTATTTCACTTTTTTCCCTGAACAAACGCAGCATCGTTTTTACAAAATTATTTCCGAAAGAAGAATAAACCCATGAGGTACGGATAATGATTGCAGAAGGATTTTTTTGAAGCGCCAGCTCCTCTCCTTTCAATTTTGATTTGCCATAAGTATTTAAAGGACCGGTTTTATTCTCTTCTTTTAAAGGCATATGAACGCTGCCATCATAAACGTAATCTGTCGAAATATGAATGAGTCTCGTTTGATGAAGGTTACAAATTTCAGCAAGATTTCCAACTGCTTCAGCATTGATCAAAAATGCTTTTTCTTTTTCTGATTCTGCTTTATCCACCGCTGTGTATGCTGCACAATTGATGCAATAATCAACTTTATTTTTTCGAAAAAAAGCTTCTAACAGATTCAAATCTTCCAACGGTAATTGATCACGCGTGGTAAATAAAAACTGATAGTTTGGAAAGTGACTGGAAAGAACACGGATTTCATTTCCGAGTTGCCCGTTTGCACCGGTTATTAATATATTTGACATCTTTTTTTATTTTCTGATTTTCACTTTAACAAACGAAGGAATATCGCACTTTTCTATTTTTGTGTTGTGGTTCAAAACGGCCTACTTCTTTATTACGTTCATGCTAAAGGCCTGGATCTTTGGATCGGTCTCCGGCGATAAACTGAAGAATATTTTTATATCCGCCTTTTCACCTTTTAGTAAAAAAGTGCCACGCAGTGCATTCATTGGCGCAACATCGGTCACTTCCAATATTTTCCCTGCTTTGTCAAATGCATCCGCTGATTCTTTCTTCAAATCCTTTATGAAATAATCATCGAAAAAATTATCAGCAAAGATTCCTGTTTCCTGAGCATGATTCCATGAAGGCAATAAGCCAACAATCTGTTGTTTTCTCTTTTCGAGAATTTCAGAAGGTAAAATGTTCCGCGGTTTCAAATTAGCCCATAGCATCAGAGAATCAATGGCAGCTTGCAGCTGTGCTCCCATCGGTGCATAAGTGAGATTTGCAAATGCGACAATTCCAATTCCATAGTCGGGAAGGATTCGCCACTGGCTGCCAAAACCGGGAAGTCCGCCACTATGGGTGACCACTTTCAATCCGTCGCAATCAAGGTACTGATGCAATCCGTATCCGTAAGAATCGATGATAAAGCAATCTTCGCCTTTATAATTTTTTTCATTCTTCCACACGCGTGAAAAATTCCACGCATGCTGCATTTCACGAACATCACTTCTTTTTACAGGGCCGGTTTCAGGCTCATTTCGTGAAGGCCATGCAGATAATTGAAACGCCATGTACTTAGAAAAATCTTCGATGGTAGTTATCAGTCCTCCCATAGCACCAAAAATACCACTGTGCAATAATGGTTGTGCTACCCATTTACCATCAACGTATCTGTATCCTGTCACCAATTGGTTAGCAGGCACCTCATCATAATCCCACCAGGTATTCGTCATGCCAAGTGGCAATAAAATATTTTTCCGGATATACTCCTGATAAGGTTTACCTGTTATATTTTGTATGACAAGACCGAGTGTTGCAAAACCAAGATTGCTGTATTCATAATCAGTTCCCGGAGTTGTGGAGAAACTGATTCCATTCTTATAAAGATTTCTCAGCCAGTCGGCACTCCGTCCAAGTTGACGATCGCCCCAGGGATTGTCTTCCGGAAAACCTGCATTGTGTGTAAGCAATTGCCGTATGGTAATCTGCGGTGCGTCAGCAGTCGGCAGTTTCATATTTTTCGCTTCTGGAATATACTTTGAAATAGGATCATCCAGCGATAGCTTATTTTGGTCCCGAAGCTTTAAAATCGCCATAGCAGTTATACTTTTCGTCATCGATGCAATGTGATATCCTGAACTTGAGGAAGCGAGAATTTTTGAGTCTGTATTAATGATTCCCTTGTAATATCTATGTAGAATTTTACCATCAACCACGATGCCATAAGAAACAGAAGGAAAATGATGCATCCGTGCATAATCGCTAAAAAGCGAATCCAGGCGCGGTAAACTTGCTTCTATTTTTTGTAACCGGTTTAGATCTGAAAAATTCTGAGCGAATATGGGTTGGCCAGAAAAAATTGCAACCAGGATGCAACAAATTAAAACCGCCTTTTCACGGATTATTTTCATACAGATTCATCTTTAATGGAAAAAAAAGTGGCTGACTTATTATCAAAAGTATATCGCGCGACAAATATAAATGATTATCAGGATGGCTTATTTTGTTCATTAAGGATAAACAAAAAAAGCGGATTTTAATAAGAAAAATATTTTACGAAAAACCAGGTGTTATCCTTCATATACAAAATCATAATCGGATTCTTCAAACAATGAATATTGCCGGTCTTTCTCTGAAACAACAATTTTATCCAAAGGCAATTGCCAATCTATATTCAAAGCAGGATCATTCCAGGTAATGCCGCCTTCAGTTTCTTTATGATAAAATTCATCGCATTTATAAAACACTTCTGCTGTATCGCTAATTACAGAATAGCCATGCGCAAAGCCTTTTGGAACCAAAAGCTGTTTTTTATTTTCTGCAGAAAGCAAAATCGAATATGCCTGGCCATAGGTCGGGGAGCCTTTTCGGATGTCAACTGCCACATCAATGATACTCCCGCTTAGCACCCTGATCAATTTCGTTTGGGCATGTGGATTCTTTTGAAAATGCAAGCCGCGCACAACACCAAAAGAAGAACTCGCCTGATTGTCCTGGACAAATCTGATCTTAATACCTTCAGCAGAAAATAATTTCTGATTATAACTTTCTAAAAAATATCCACGATTGTCTTCAAAAACTTTGGGTTCAAAAATTAATAAATCCGGAATTGATGTTTTTATAAAAGGCATAATAATTCAGATGTACGATGTTGAATGTTTGATGCAGGGGTATTATTTCTGATGTTTTGATTTTTGGTTTTGTGATAAAAAAGCAATTGAAATTTGTTGTGTTTCTGCCGGCCTGCAAAATCTACCGCGAATATAAATTTTTAAAATAATCAATTGTTTTTATCAATCCGGTTTGAAATTTAGTTGTCGGTTTATAGTTCAATAAATTTTCTGCTAAGGAAATATCAGCAAGCGAATTACGAATGTCACCTTCGCGTGGCTCACGATGAATCGGTTGTATATTACTTTGCAAATATTCTTTGATAGAATTATATAAAAAATTGACTGAAAAATTTTCACCAACCGCTACATTATAAACTTTATTTCTTGCATGGTCATTTGTCGATAGCATTCCTCTAATGTTGACCTGTACCGCATTTTCAACAAAAGTAAAATCTCTTGTTTGCTCGCCGTCGCCATTGATAAAAGCGGATGTATCATTCATAATCGCTTTTACAAAAAGAGGAATTACGGCAGCATAAGGTCCATCCGGATCCTGCCGCGGACCGAAAATATTAAAATAACGAAAACCGAGAACCGGAATATGATAAACCCTGGTAAAGACATCAGCATACAATTCATTGGTTCTTTTGCTTACTGCATAAGGCGATAAGCAATTACCGATTCTATCTTCCTTTTTTGGCAAAGTTGGTTCATCACCATAAACAGATGAGGAAGAGGCATACACGAATTGTTTTACATTATTTTCAACAGCGGCTTTCAAAATATTTACAAAACCTCCAACATTTACATCATTGGTAGTTGATGGATCCTTGATAGAACGCGGCACAGAACCCAGCGCTGCCTGATGGCTTACATAGTTAATTCCTTCACATGCAGCTCTGCAAAAATCTAAATTTCTGATATCACCTTCAAAAAATTCAAAGCGTTCATAAGCACGTAATACATCAAGGTTCGATTCAAATCCGTTTGCAAAATTATCAAGCACTCTTACTTTTCCCGCACCATTTTTTAATAAGTATTCTGCAATATGGCTACCAATAAAACCGGCACCCCCGGTAATTAAAAATGAAAGTTCACTTAAATCCTGATCATGAAATTTATTTTCCAATTTGTTTGATTTTTTAAAGACTCCAATAATTCCGGCTTGAGATTTTTCCACGATAAATTCCCTTTAAATCTGCAACCATTCCATGTGATTTGGTAATGCCTGCAAATGAATTATCATCCATGCTTAAATATGCAGTATGAGGTACAGTAACGATTACGGCATCATAATCATTAGCAAGCTCGGGCGTTAATTCAAAGTTGTATTCATGTTTTAGCTCCTTGCTGTCGGCATGCGGGTCAGTAACGTGAACATTTAAAGAATACGATTTTAATTCCTTGATAATATCCGCAACTTTTGAGTTCCGGATGTCACTTACATTTTCTTTGAAAGTAGCGCCCATCACCAAAACCTTTGCTTCCTTTACATTTCCATTTGATTGGATAATGTGCATCAAAACTTTTTTTGCAACATAGCCTGCCATGCCATCATTGATAGAACGGCCTGCAAGAATTACCTGTGAATCATAACCAAGCTTTTGAGATTTGTAAGTAAGATAATATGGATCAACACCAATACAGTGGCCACCTACAAGGCCTGGCTGAAATTTTAAAAAGTTCCATTTTGTACCTGCGGCCGCCAACACTTCAAACGTATTGATTCCCATTTTATCAAAAATAATGGACAACTCATTCATCAAAGCGATGTTCAAATCTCTCTGCGTATTCTCAATAATTTTTGCCGCTTCTGCCACTTTAATGCTGGAAGCCTGATGAACGCCGGCTAGTACAACAAGCTGATATACTTTTGCAATGGTTTCAAGGCTTTCCTCATCGCAACCGCTTACCACTTTGATAATGCTTGATAAGGTATGTTCTTTATCGCCGGGATTTATTCTTTCGGGAGAATAACCTAATTTAAAATCATCGCAGACTTTTAACCCTGATAATTTTTCAATTACCGGCAGGCAATCTTCTTCTGTACAACCAGGATACACGGTACTTTCGAAAACTACATAATCACCTTTCTTGATTACTTTTCCGATGGTTTCGCTGGCTTTTATTACAGGAATTAAATTTGGCACATTGTATTCATCCACCGGTGTGGGAACAGCGACAATAAAGAAATTTGCTTCCCGAAGTTTATCCAAACTATTGGTGAATTCAATATCGCAATTTGCAAATGCAGATGATTCTAATTCATTACTCGGGTCAATTGCGTTCTCCATTAATTTAATTCTGTCTGCATTGATATCAAAACCAATTACAGAAATTTTCTTTGCAAATTCCAGTGCAATTGGTAAACCCACATAGCCCAAACCAATTACGGCAAGCTTCTTTTTTTTGTTGATTAATTCCTGGTACATTTATTTAATTTTTTTGAATTCATCGGGTTTCACCCAATTTTTTTCATTGGATTTCATCCAATTTTTTTCATTGGGTTTCACCCAATGAAAAAATATAGCGCCCTTTCAGGGCTGGAATTTCTAAGACATTCTATTCAGTAAACAAAGAAATAACACAAATTCCTATTTTGTCTTCTGCTTTGAACCTTCAACCTTCAACCTCGAACCTTCAACCTTTCACATTCAACCACGAACCTTCAACCACTCACCTTTTACTCTCAAACTCCTTTGGCAATTTATACCAATCTTCTTCAGGCAAGGATTTAAAATAATCATAAGTTATTTTTAATCCTTCTGCACGCTGCACTGTTGGTTCCCAGTTTAGAAGTTGTTTTGCCAGGGTAATATCAGGTTGTCTTTGTTTCGGATCGTCCTGTGGCAAAGGTTTATAAACTATTTTTTGTTTGGTTCCGGTGAGTTTAATTACCTCCTCCGCAAAATCTTTTAACGTGATCTGATCAGGGTTTCCAATATTTACAGGCTTGGAATAATCGCTCATCAGCAACCGGTAAATTCCTTCAATTAAATCATCCACATAACAAAAGCTTCTCGTCTGGCTTCCATTGCCAAAAACCGTCAAATCCTCTCCGCGTAAGGCCTGACCGATAAAAGCAGGCAAGGCTCTTCCGTCGTTCAAACGCATTCTCGGCCCATAAGTATTAAAAATTCTAACAATCCTTGTTTCCAATCCATGAAAAGTATGATAGGCCGTTGTAATTGCTTCCTGAAAACGTTTTGCTTCATCATAAACTCCACGCGGACCAACCGGATTTACATTTCCCCAATAATTTTCCGTTTGAGGATGCACCAAAGGATCGCCATAAACTTCACTGGTGGATGCAACCAAAATTCTTGCTTTTTTGGCGAGTGCTAATCCAAGGCAATTATGCGTTCCGAGTGAACCTACTTTTAAAGTCTGAATCGGAATTTTTAAATAATCAATCGGGCTTGCAGGAGATGCGAAATGCAAAATATAATCCAGTTTTCCGGAAACATGAATAAATTTAGAAACATCACAATGATAAAATTCAAAATTCTCCTGCTTAAAAAGATGTTGTATATTTTTTAAATCACCGGTTATCAGGTTATCCATGCCAATGACATGCATCCCTTCTTTGACAAACCGATCGCATAGATGGGAACCTAAAAACCCGGCTGCACCTGTAATGAGAATTCTATTGTTGGACACTTATTGTTGAGAATTAAGAATTAAGAATTTAGAATTAAGAGTTATCAGTAAACAAAGAAATAATCCATTTTCCAATCTTCACATTTTCCAATTTTCACATTAGCATATTAGCAAATCAGCTCATTCCTTCATTTTCAAATTTTCAAATTAACCACTCTCCTTCCTACACTTTCATAATGAAATCCACACTCTTCCATTTGGTATAATTCAAAAAGATTTCTGCCATCAAATATAGCAGGGTTCTTTAAAAGAGACTTTATTTTATTCAGATCCGGTGTTCTGAACTCGCTCCATTCTGTCGCGATAACTAATGCATCGGCATCTTCTAATGCTGCATATTGATTTTCGGCATAACGAATTTTATCACCCAATTCTCTTTTTACATTTGGCATTGCTTCCGGATCGTAAGCTACAACAGTAGCACCTTCAAAAAGAAGTTCTTTGATAATTCTTAATGCCGGCGCTTCACGAATGTCATCTGTATTTGGTTTAAACGCCAATCCCCATAATGCGATTTTTTTCCCTTTCAGTTTAGTTTTAAAATAGGATTTTATTTTCGGTAAAAGATGAACTTTTTGATTTTCGTTTACCTGCATTACCGCTTCTAAAATTCTGAATTCATAATCTGCCTTGTGTGAAGATTTTGCCAAAGCCTGTACGTCTTTTGGAAAACAACTACCGCCATAGCCGATGCCTGGAAATAAAAATCTTCTTCCAATTCTGTCATCACTTCCCATTCCTTTGCGAACCATATCTACATCCGCTCCAAGCCTTTCGCACAATTGTGCAATTTCATTCATGAAGGAAATTTTTGTAGCAAGAAATGAATTGGCTGCATATTTCGTAAGTTCAGCAGAACGTTCATCCATGAAAATTACCGGATTTCCCTGGCGAACAAAAGGAGCATACAATTCTCCCAGAATCTTTTTCGCTTTTGCAGAAGAAGTGCCGATCACAACCCTATCAGGCTTCATAAAATCTTCGACTGCCACTCCTTCACGCAAAAATTCAGGATTGCTGACAACGTCAAATAATTTTTCAGGATTTTCAATTCCTGCTTTCTCAGCGCTTTTCAAAATGATTTCATTCACTTTGTCCGCTGTTCCAACAGGGACTGTGCTTTTATCAATAATAATTTTATAAGAACCTTTTTTTAAAAGTTTACCAATTTTTTCAACTACGTCTAAAACATATTTTAAATCAGCAAAACCATCACCATCAGGCGGTGTGGGCAATGCAAGAAAAATAACTTTAGCATTTTTGATTCCTTCGGCAAGCGAAGTTGTAAACTTTAAACGGCCTTCTTTTCCATTTCTTTCAAAAAGTTTTTCAAGCCCGGGTTCAAAAATGGTAATTTTTCCGGATGATAATTTTTTTACTTTTTCTTCATCAATATCAACGCAGGTAACCATATTTCCTGTTTCTGCAAAACAGGTTCCGGTAACCAATCCTACATAACCTGTTCCAATAACTGCAATGTTCATTTTTATTTATTTACGTACTCTAATACTTTTCCAGTAATGTAATTTAGTTGTTCCTCAACCATTTCTGTATGTATCGGTAATGAAATTACCCGACGAGTCAGCCAGTCAGTTTTTTCCAAATGATAATCTGCGCCGCCAAAGGAAGCAAACATATTTTGTTTGTGAGCAGGCACGGGATAATAAATCATCGATGGAATATTATTTTCTGCTAAAAAAGCTACAAGATTATCCCTGAATGATTCAGATTGATCGCCGTTTTCAATAATAAGTGTATATTGATGAAAAACATG
>JBQCFO010000523.1:0-3686 GCA_051959055.1 Ginsengibacter sp.
AAGATTGGGAACCGGTTCGGATAAAACCGACGCTTTATTGAACGTTTGAAAAACCCTTTCGATACTTAGCAAATAATCATTACGCGTGATGGTATCATTTCCAGAAAAAATAGAAACCTCAGGTGGACGGGGTGAGGGCGAAGCAGAATCATTGTTTTGGGCAAAAAGGCCATTGTATACAAAAAGAAACAGGATAAAAGAAAAATACTTCATGATCAACAGATTCAAAAAATATAAAAATAAGGTACGTATCTGACTTTGATGCCATCATTCAATAAAATAAAACAGAAATAGTGCTATTTGTTTGTTTGCTGTTTAAATTAACAAGGCAAGCTTAGAGTAAACAAAGATTTAACCAAAATTTGTATTTTGCTGACTGTAAAAAGAATATAATATTTTCAAAAAAGTGAAATGATTGTTTTATTAATTACTTACTTTGTTGTCTGAAAACAATTCAAAATGAAAAAAATCCTCATCAATCATTTATTCCTGTACCTCTTTATCATTGTACTCGGTTCATCAATTTCTTCATGCAAAAAAGATAAAGGAAATTCTACTCCAACTACTCCTACCGCCTTATCTGATGCCGATTCTTTGAAGTATCTAATGTACAACATTATGCAAGTAAGTATTTTTGATAACGGAAGAGACACTACAGCTGCGGATTATTTGCCTTCTTATTATTGGTACAACCAGGTTCCAAAATTAGACCCGCTTAGCAGCGCCTATGATTCCGCAGATGTATTGCTTGCCAAAATCAAAACCTATCCCGTTAATCCGGCAACCGGAAAGCTATTTGACAAATATAGCTTCCTGGATCATGGACAAGTAGCCGGAGAAATACAACAAGGAGTTGGAGGCGACCTTGGTATGCAGGTAACTTATGCGAGAGATAACACTGGCAAAACTTTCTTATACGTTTTGTTTGCTGATAAAAATTCACCTGCCGGCCTGATTGGAGTTACCCGCGGCTGGCAAATTACCGCTATAAATGGGGATACAAATATTGGGTATGACGCCAGTAACGGCCCCAATGTTCAAAAGGTAATAAACGCAGTTTACAATGCCCCATCCGCCACTTTTACTTTTCTGAGCCCGACCGGAACTTCGGTAACTAAAACACTCACACAAGCGGTTTATAATATCAACCCGGTATTGTTTGATAGCGTTTATTCTGTAGGCTCAAAAAAAGTAGGGTATTTTGTTTTCAACTCTTTTGCTGCTGTTGACAATGGTAGCGGCCCCACTCTTACCAAACAGCAATTAAACAGGGTTTTCGCTAAATTTCAATCCGCAGGAATCTCTTCTTTGATCGTTGATCTTAGATATAATGGCGGTGGTGCGGTACAAACTACTGAATACCTGGATAGCCTTATAGCTCCAGCCTCCGTTGCGGGAAAAGAAATGTATCACTATTTATATAATGATAAGCTCACTGCTGTGCAAAGCCAGATTGGACTGGAGAGTAAAGTAATGTTTACTGCCGGCGGAAGTTTAAACCTGGATCATGTTTTTTTTATTGGAAGCGGAAATACTGCATCTGCAAGTGAACTCATAATCAATAACCTTAAACCGTATATGGATGTAAAATTAGTCGGTGATACCACTTATGGCAAACCGGTTGGTTTCTTTACATTTCACATTACCGATTTTCCAAACGGTGGACCGGAAAAAGCGCTTGCAGATTTGTACGCTATCAACTTTGAAACAAGAAATGCCAACAATCAGGGAGGCTATTACGATGGTTTAATACCGGATGCATTAGCAACAGATTTTGTAAACATTCCCTGGGGAAATCCAAGTGATGATAACCTTCAGAAAATATTTACATATATCTCAACCGGAGTTTATGGACGTAAATCCGCATCAGAAAGAATGGCCGAAAACAGTTCACTACGGATGTCTGTGCCGGGTACTATTCGTCCTTTAAGGTTTAATGGAATGGTAGATTACCGTATCAGCAATCAGCTAAAAGAGCCCATCAATAAGAGTTTGAGAAGACGCTAATTGTTCATTTTTTTTTGAATTCCTTCCAGGTCAATTTTGGATTTTATATTCACTGTTGATTTGGAAGGAATTTTTTTTGGGGAAAAACGATTCAGTTTAAAAAAGATTCAGTTTTCATTCAGAATTCAATTGATGCATTCAGCCCTTATTTTTATTTGAAAAAGTTGTATAACACATTGAATACCAATAGAATTTGGGAAATGGCTCTGATTAACGCAATTTTGCACCTATGATTCATTTTGAAAAGTTTGTTTTAGACAATGGTTTGCGGGTAATTGTACATGAAGACAAAAGCACACCAATGGCAGTTGTGGATGTAATGTATGATGTGGGCACGAGAGACGAAGATGAAGGCCGCACAGGATTTGCGCATTTATTTGAACACCTCATGTTTGGTGGAAGCCTTCATATTGAATCGTATGACGAGCCCTTGCAAATGGCCGGTGGCGAAAATAATGCTTATACCACAAGCGATCTCACCAATTATTATTGCCAGTTGCCTGCTGAAAATATAGAAACGGCTTTCTGGCTTGAAAGCGATCGGATGTGTTCTCTTGCCTTCAATGAAAATTCTTTGGAAGTGCAACGAAAAGTAGTTAGTGAAGAATTTAAAGAACAATATATCAATAAACCATACGGCGATGTGTGGCACAAGTTGCGTGATCTTGCTTATAAAGTACATCCTTATAAATGGATGACGATCGGACAGGATTTGAGCCATATTGAAAATGCAAAGCTGCAGGATGTAAAAGATTTCTTTTATAAACATTATACTCCTTCAAATGCTATACTGACCGTTGCGGGAAACGTTACTGTAGAACAGGTAAAAACGCTTGCCGAAAAATGGTTTGGAGATATTCCTGCCGGAAAAAAACATGCTCGAAAAATAAAGCAGGAACCACAGCAAAAAGAACCACGCATGATGGAAGTAGCAGAAAGTGTCCCGCTGAATGCACTTTATAAATGCTGGCATATTGCTTCGCGGCTTGATAAAAGATATTATGTAGACGAAGTAATTACAGAAATCCTGGGTGGCGGCGCTTCATCACGGTTGTTTCAAAGCCTGGTAAAAGAACAACAATTATTCAGCAGCATCGAATGCTCTCATACCGGTAGCATTGATCCCGGGCTTCTTTGTATCGATGGAAAATTAGTAAGAGGCGTAGCGCTTGAAGAAGCGGAAAATGCAGTGATTGCAGAATTAGAAAAAATGAAAACCGAACTGATTAGCGAAGTGGAACTTCAAAAAATAAAAAACAAAACCGAAAGCATGCTTGCTTTTGAAGACATTAGTCTGATGAACCGTGCTAACAGTCTCGCCAATTATGAATTGCTGGGCGATGCAAACCTTATGAACACCGAATTAGAAAGCTACCAGGCTGTAACCCGGGAAGACATCCGGGAAGAATGCCGTAAAGTTTTTGTGGAGACTAATTGTAGCACGCTATATTACCGGTCAACGATTAAAAAAGATTTTCCAACGTCAGAAACAGAAACAGAGCGCGAGGCAGAAGCAGAGACAGAAACTGATTTCGACTTAAACGTTTTATAAAAAACACAATGCCCAACAGAACCATAGCACCGCCAATAAAAGATGCCATTAATTTTGACATTATTCTAAAACCATGTACGCGTTTTTCACTTTCAAATGGGGTTCCGGTTTATTATTTGAATGACGG
>JBQCFO010000524.1:0-3438 GCA_051959055.1 Ginsengibacter sp.
ATATGGATGAATATAAATCGAAAGGCGAAAACGAATGGATAGATAAATTATATATTTTAAAGAAGATGTTTAAGAATCTTTATGGGTCGGGAAAACATTATCTCTTATAAAAAATTTCTACGTTGTAGAAATATAAAAAAGGCAGGCTTTGGGGAAAGCCTGTTTTTTTATGTAAAGAAGACAGTAAAAGCATAAATATCCAAGATTTTTAATTTAGAAAAAAGCCATTTTCTATCGCCCCGTCAAAATCTTTTACCTTTAACGACCGAAACATAAGCTCAGCAATTAACTTTAAAATTATTTTATGGCAACAACTCCCGAGGCACAATTTCAACAAACCGGCTTCACTTTACCACCACAACCAAAGCCCGGCGGTATTTACAAGCCTTTTCTTCAATCAGGAAATTTAATTTACGTTTCCGGGCACGGGCCAGTTATGGATGATGGTTCGCTGATAAAAGGAAAGGTCGGTTTTGATATAAATGCGGATGCGGCAAAGCTCGCGGCGAGGCAAACAGGATTAACTATTTTGGCAACTTTGAAAGCAGGACTTGGAAGTTTGGATAAAATAAAGCGCGTGATAAAAGTCTTTGGGATGGTAAATTGTACCCTTGATTTTGAACAACAACCTTATGTAATCAATGGCTGCAGCGAATTGTTTGCGCAAATCTGGGGCGAGGACGGAATTGGTGTAAGAAGCGCAGTGGGCATGGGTTCTTTGCCGGGAAATATTCCTGTAGAAATAGAGGCTATTTTTGAATTAGTGTAAAAAGTATATGAACAATGAATGAAAAAAACTGGTATAAATTAAATGATCCCGACGAAATCGATTCTCCGGCGTTGTTGATTTATAAAGACCGCGTTGCACAAAATATCCAAACCATGATTAGCATTGCCGCTGATGCGAAAAGATTGGTGCCGCATATAAAAACGCACAAGATGGCGGAGATTGTGAAGATGCAATTAAACGCAGGAATTTCACAGTTTAAATGTGCTACAATCGCTGAAGCAGAAATGCTTTCAGAAGCCGAAGCAAAAAATATTTTGCTCGCTTATCAATTGAATTTTGCAAAAGCAAAGCGCTTTATTGCGCTCATCAAAAAATATCCTCACATTCATTTTGCTTCTTTGATTGATAATGTTGATTCAGCAAAAATGCTGAATGATTTATTTGCAAAAGAAAATCTCAAAGCAATTGTTTTTATTGATGTGGATGCGGGGATGCATCGCACCGGAATTGCGCCGGAACAAATTTTAGATTTGTTTTTCCAAATTCAAACTTTTCCCAATCTTCAGTTTGAAGGTTTGCATGTTTATGACGGCCACATCCGGGAAGCAGATTTTGAATTGAGAAAAAAACAATGCCAAAAGGCATTTGAAAAAGTAAATGCGGTAAAGCAAGAAATAATGGCAAATTCTGATTTGCAACATGTAAAAATTATTGCAGGAGGCACGCCAACTTTCACGGTTCACGCTTTGAATAAAGAAGTTGATTGCAGCCCGGGAACTTGTTTGCTTTGGGATTATGGATATGATCAATTATTAGCAGAACAACCTTTTGAATTTGCCGCGGTCCTGATGACAAGAATTATTTCAAAACCAGCGCCGGGGTTGATTACAACCGACCTTGGACACAAATCGGTTGCTGCTGAAAATCCGATAAATAAAAGAATATTTTTTCTGAATTTATCTGATTATGAAGTGAAATCACAAAGCGAAGAACATTTGGTTGTGCAAGTAAACGACTGGGAAAATCTTCATGTGGGCGATGTGTTGTATGGGATACCATATCACATTTGTCCAACCGTTGCTTTGTATGATGAAGCTGTGGTGGTTGAAAATGGAGATGTGATAGATACGTGGAATGTTGTTGCGAGAAAAAAGAAAATTACAATTTAATAAAGACTCAAAATGTCTAGTTTAATTTTTGATGCCCACCTTGACCTGAGCATGAATGCAATGGAATGGAACCGTGATTTGACGAGGTCTTTAGAAGAAATTCGTGACCGGGAAAAAGGATTAACAGATAAACCCGACAGGGGAAATGGTACCGTTTCTTTTTCAGAAATGCGGAAAGGAAATGTAGGAATTTGTGTAGCTACTTTGATTGCAAGATTCGTGAAACCGGAAAGTAAATTACAAGGATGGAATTCGCAGGAACAGGCATGGGCGCAAACGCAGGGACAATTTTCCTGGTACAAAGCGATGGAAGATCGTGGAGAATTAATTCAAATCAATAAGGCAGATTCATTGAAAAACCATCTTGAAAAATGGTTGAATAAAGGACAAGAAAAATTACCGATAGGATATGTTTTAAGTCTCGAAGGAGCCGATTCGATTGTCAACATGCATTATCTTGAAAGGGCCTACCAGAACGGACTACGGGCAATTGGGCCGGCTCATTACGGTCCGGGGGTTTATGCCTATGGAACCGATTCAGAAGGAGGAATTGGAAATAAAGGAAGAGAATTGTTGAAGGAAATGGAACGTTTGGATATTATTTTGGATGCTACACATTTATCTGATGAAAGTTTTTGGGAAGCGTTGGAAAATTTTAATGGACCTGTTTGGGCCAGCCATAATAATTGTCGTTCTCTTGTTCCTCACAACCGGCAATTTTCCGACGAACAAATAAAAGTGTTGATAGAGCGCGGAGCCGTTATTGGCGGCGCTTTTGACGCCTGGATGTTGAAACCAAACTGGATTCGCGGAAAATCAAACCCCAAAGACGAAGGAGTTTTTTTATCAACGGTGATTGATCATATCGATCATGTTTGTCAACTTGTCGGAAATTCTTTGCATTCGGGAATAGGAACGGATTTGGATGGTGCATTTGGTACAGAACAGTGTCCTGCGGATTTAAATACGATTGCTGATTTGCAGAAAATTCCGGAATTGTTGAAACAGCGTGGCTATTCAGAAAGTGACATTGAAAATATAATGTACAAGAATTGGGTAAGATTTTTGGAGAAGGCGTGGAAATAAGAATTGAGTTTATTCATTGGTTTACTGCAGGACAATATTTTGTTGTAATGAATAAGAACGTGGGTAGATTTTTCGATTGTTTACCCGCGTCTCTAGCAATATGGGTAAATTTTTAAAAATGTTACCCATATCAGAGTACATATGAGAATTAAAACTTGTATGAATGGTTCTAAATGGTATTCATTTCATCCTTATGCATTAAATCTTTCGTGCTATTATAAAGATTTTTGAAAACCGCATAATACTTTTCATAAACTTTATGATTCTCCAAAACCGGTTCAACCACCAAATCATTTTTTGGCTGCAGAGAATCGTATTCTTCAATCATTTTTAATGCTTTCATATTTATCAAAGCAGCGCCGATTGCGGAGGAATCTTCACTTTCAATCACTGCAAGCTTTTTACCCGTAATATCAGCAAGGATTTGCATCCATGTTTTGGAATGAATGAAAC
>JBQCFO010000525.1:0-2090 GCA_051959055.1 Ginsengibacter sp.
CTGCTTTTCGCTGTATACAGGGGTTTTAAAGGCTGGTTAACAAAAAATCCGTTTTCCCGGTTTGATAACGGCGTGAGGAAATGGACGGCAATTATCGCGCAAATTCAATTGATAATTGGAGTCACATTGTATTCTATAAGCCCCCTGGCTCATTATTTTCTTCATCATTTCAAAACGGCATTGCCCGAAAGAGAAGTTCGATTCTTCGGCATGGAGCACGCAGTAGTGATGATAGCCGCAATAGTGGTTATTACAATTGGTTCAATAAAATCCGGGCAAAAAAAAACCTCTCAGGAAAAATATAAAACAATGGCAATCTGGTATTCAATTGGATTGTTAATGATACTTTCTTCGATGCCATTGCCTTTCTCTCCGGCGCCCTTTGTAAGGAGACCTTTTTTCAGGGCTTTCTGATTATAAGATATGAATTACCCGATTTCAAAAATTAAAAAAGCCTTTTAAACTCAGCGTTTAAAAGGCCTTTTTATGTAACGGTTGTCCCACGAGGACAACTTTATACTTGTCTAATTTTTATCTCCTTTTATCTCTCTTTCTTCTGTAATCCTTTACAGTACTGCATTTTAAGGCACTTCAAAAAAAATGAGAAAAAATAAAAATAAAAAATAGTGTCAATCACAGTGTCAATCAAAACTCTTTTCCTATTTTTACTCTTCATAAAAAACTGCTTAAATGAAAGTCAAATTTTACCTCCTCAGACCACAAAGCAAAACACCAACCGGCTTAATTTGTTCCGTTAGTTATGATAAAAAACGAATACGATTTTGTATAAAAGAAAGTATCAATCCCAAATTTTGGAATCCTAAAATATCACGTGCACGGATTACCCCTTCTTTTCCCGAATCAGCCGAGTTTAATCAAAGACTTAACAACATAGCTTCAAAAGTAAATAAGCTCTATTTGGACAGTTTTAATGCGAATGAAGAACCGCCTAGCAAAGTAATGCTCGAAAGATATATTAGAAGTGAGATTTTAAAGGAGAATACCAAGCTTTCCTTTTTTGATTTTTATCAGGCTTTTATTGATAAAACGGCAGCAGGGGGAAGAGTAAACTCTAAAGGTAAACTCATAAGGCCAGAAGCAGCGAAATATTATAAGACGGCATTAAAAATATTGAAAGAATATAGAAACAATTTAGAGTTTGAGGATATAACTCTTGAATTTTATAATGACTTTGTCACCTATCTAAACGGCAAAGGGTTTTCAATTAACACGGTTGGAGACAATATAAAGAAATTGAAGGCAGTAATGGCAGCCGCCTTGGAATTAGGTTACCATAAAAACACAGCTTTTCAAGGAAAGTATTTTACGAAACCAAGCGAAGAAGCAGATAATATTTATTTATCGATTAATGAATTAAAGGAAATTGAAACTTTAGACCTATCAAGTAAACCATCACTTGACCGGGTAAGAGATTTGTTTTTAATTGGATGCTATACAGGATTGCGGTTTTCTGATTATTCCCGTCTTACTCCCAAAAATATTGCAAATGGCTTTATAGAAATTGAACAATTAAAAACAGGTGAAAGAGTTGTTATTCCCGTACATTCGATAGTAAAAAAAATCATTTCAAAGTATAATGGTTTGCCCCCGACTATTTCAAATCAAAAGTTTAATAACTACCTGAAAGAAATTTGCCAAGATGTAAAATCTCTTCAAGAAACTGAATCTAAAACAACAACTAAAGCAGGAAAAAAAGTAATCGTAAATATGTTTAAATGGCAAATGGTAAGCAGTCACACTGCGAGAAGGTCATTTGCAACAAATGAATATTTAAACGGGACTTCTACTCTTACAATAATGGCAGTAACAGGACATAAAACAGAAAAGGCGTTCCTAAAATATATCAAAGTTTCTAAAAAAGAAGAAGCTGAAAGGATGAAACAGCAATGGGAGAAAAGAGAAGCCAAATTAATCGCAATTTAATAATAAAGTTTCTGCCATATTAACTTTTTAAAACTCCCATCCCGGGTACAGATTAATTTTAAAAGCCTTGATAGTATCAACTTTCAGGGCTTTATTAATTTTAAGTGGCTTTTGAGGGGACATTCTGGCTCCGATAATTTTCATTT
>JBQCFO010000526.1:0-2684 GCA_051959055.1 Ginsengibacter sp.
ATTTAAATGCGACTTACAAAAATTTTGACATTGGTATTTTCTTACAAGGAACTGCGGAACGAACAATTTTCCGCGAGGGAGATTATGCAATGCCATGGAGTGCATGGTGGAGACAGCCACCATTATTTTATTTTAATAAAACCTGGAACGAAGACCGGCCAAACGCCCCTTATCCTGAACTAACCTTTGGCAATATAAATAATTGGAATTATCAGCCTTCTACCTTGCAAAAAATTAATGCGGCTTATTTAAGACTTAAAAATCTTCAATTCGGTTATACATTTTCAAATAGATTTTTGAAAAAGGCTTCTATTTCGAAGGCCAGAATATATTTCAGTGGACAGGATTTATGGGAATTAGATAATGTTAAGGGCGGCTGGGATCCGGAAGCCTCTACATCAGGATTTAATTATCCTTTTCAAAGATTTTACTCTGCAGGCGTTGACGTAACTTTTTAATAATGAAAATCATGATACAAATACTCAAGAAATATAAATATTTTTTTCTGATTCTTTTAATTGCAGGATGCAAAAAAACTTTAGACCTTACACCGGAAGATCAAATCTCTGATGCATCTTTTTGGAAGACTCCGGCCCATTTTGAATTGGCTGCAAATGACTTTTACTATGGTCTGAAAGAGGTGCCACAATATATTGATAACAATTCTGATATTGCTTTCGGTGCCGGTCCCGATCCGGTTAGCGATGGTTCTTACTTACCGACTGCAAATTCCCCTATATGGGATAGTGCATATAAAAACATAAGAGCCACAAATTATTTACTGGAAAAGGCTAAGGAATCGGACTTAGGCCACAGCATTGACCGATGGGTAGGCGAAGCTTTGTTTTTCAGGGCTTATAATTATTGGAATTTAGTAGAAAGCTTTGGTGGTGTTCCAAAAATTGATACAGTACTTAATGTAACATCTCCCGAACTGTACACGCCAAAATCGTCTCAATCCGAAATTGTAGATTTTATAATAGATGATTTACAAAAGGCTGTCGATATGTTACCAAAGCAGAGCGAACTGACTGCAGATGAAATGGGAAGAGTTACACAAGGTGCAGCTCTTGCCCTGGAGGCAAGGGTAGCATTATATATGGGAACATGGGCAAAATATCACGCAGAAGGTGATCCTGCAAAATATATCAATATTGCGGTAGATGCAGCACAAAAGGTGGTGGAATCGGGTGAATATTCACTTTATACAGATCAGGGCGCTGATAGTTACAAATACCTCTTTATCCTCAAAGGAGATGATAGTAAAGAAGTAATCCTGGCCCGGCGATATTATGCAAACCGAATAGTTCACAACTGGACGCGGGAACTTTGGTTCAATGCAATGGTTCCGACAAAGAATCTGGCAGATATGTATTTAGCGACAGACGGATTACCAATTGATAAATCGCCATTGTTCAAGGGTTATAATACGCTTACGAGTGAATTTCAAAATAGGGATCCGAGAATGTCAATGACTTTCATTGTACCTGGCAGCACAATATTTTTTGAAGGTGGTCTTCTACAACCAACTTATCCTGGTTTTAGTGGATCGAATGCCACTCATACAGGTTATATGATCCGGAAATTTTTGGATGAAACAATTGCAGCTACCCAGTTTCAAGGTGCATATGACTTCAAAGAATTCAGATATGGAGAAGTTCTGTTAATACTTGCTGAAGGATTATACGAACAAAAGGGAATGATCTCTGATCAGGATCTTGATCGCACGATTAACCTTCTTCGCGCCCGGGTTAATATGCCGCCATTGACAAATGAATTTGTTAATCAAAATGGATTAAATATGCTCAGTGAGATAAGAAGAGAAAGAACTGTCGAACTTGCTTTTGAAGGATTTAGAAGAGATGATCTGAGGAGATGGAAAACTGCGGAAAGTGTGCTTCCGCAGGCGATAAGGGGGGTGAAATTTGTTGGTACCGAGTATCAGCAGAAATATCCTGATCTTAAAATTGGAACTGATATCAAGGTTGATAATAATGGATTCATAATTGCCGAACCTGCAAGTGGACGCCAGTTTCTTCCAAAGCATTATTTAAACCCGATTCCTTTACAGCAAATTCAACTTTCACAAGGAAAGCTGTTGCAAAACCCAGGATGGTGATCTACAATCTTTCATTACAGGTAAGTAGTTTTGTTGTTTTTAAAAACCCGATCTAGAGGAACAACCTAAAGGTCTTTATTGAATTTTAGGTTGTTTCCTCTAAATTTAAATGTCTTCAACTTTTGGTTGTTAATTCTTCAGTAATTAAATCATTTTATTATGAGAGTCACTCTTCTTTGTATTTCGTTAAATTTATTGTTTGCTTTCAATGCTTCTTCACAGATTTATAGAGGTCAGATTGATTCATCAATCCTTCCAAAAAGTGGCTCCCCTCATTATGAACCGGACTATATTTTGGACCACCCTGTAAACGCTGAAACATGGACAAATGAAAAGCATGGTTTACATGCTGCTTTTGGTTCTGCGGCGCAATTGTACTTCAGAACAGAAGTTCCTGAAATTAAAAGGGAAACAAATTCCTGGGAAGCAACGGGCTTTCCGGTAGACGAAACGTCCCAGCAGGCGCTGGCAGATGTCGCCGCCGCAATGGGTGTCGAACTCTTTGTGCTCGACGACGGCTGGTTCCAGGGCCGGACTGATGATACGGCGGGCCTGGGAGATTGGT
>JBQCFO010000527.1:0-3968 GCA_051959055.1 Ginsengibacter sp.
ATTGTTAGATTGTTAAATTGTTGATAGGAATTTTGGTGGCTTGGAAGTGTTTAGAAGTGGTTTAGAAGTGGTTTAGATGTTTAGAAATTTTAAAACGTTAGTAAACAAAGAAATAATTGGAATTTTTATTTTGAAAAAATCTGAGTTGATTTGCTCAAAAAGTATTAGCACACCATTCACCATTCACAATTTATCTTTCTTCGAAATTCCAATAAACATAAATAGCCATCCAAGAATAAAGCATAAACCACCAAAAGGAGTAATCGCCCCAATCCAATTATAACCTGGAAGCACCGCGGCTTTTATAAAAGCGAGGACATACAATGAACCGGAAAATAAAATGATTCCGAGGATAAATAATTTACCAGACCAGTTTAAGAATTTGTTGGGAAATTCTTTATAAATTATTCCTGCTGCAAGCAATGCAAAAACATGATAAAATTGATATTTAACCGCCGTTTCAAAAATTTCCAACGCATAATTTGAAATGGTTTCTTTTAAAGTGTGTGCCGCGAAAGCGCCAAGAACTACGGATAATGCCCCCAAAATTGCAGCTGTTTTTAAATATCCTCTATGCATCATGTAATTTCTTTAAATTTTTTTTAAGTGTTTGTCAGTAAAAGAACTTTTAAGCGCTTTTTCTGTTTTTGCTTTTTCTTTATTCTCTGAATCCTTTTTCTCTTCTTCTGTTTAATCCGATGTTTTTCTTTTTTGAAATAGAAAATTTAAAGAATTCTTTTCAAGCACTTCTACATCCAAAACATGATCTGCTTTTAAATAAACCGTCTCACGTTCTTTTAATTTTTTTTCAATAAAAAATAATAATTCTGAAGGATTTACTTTTTTCATTAGAGGCCTTTTTGAGGTTTCGTCAATCACACGGTCCAGGATGTATTCTGGTGAAGCCTTTAAATAAATTATTTCGCCATGTTGTTTCATCCATTCGAGATTGTCAAAAAAACAAGGAGTGCCTCCACCGCAAGAAAGAAGGAATTTCTTTTTCTTATCAAATTTGCGCAGATGATATCTTTCCAGTTCACGGAATTTATCTTCACCATGTTTTTCGAAAATTTCTTCTACACTCATTTTAAACGCTTTCTCAATTTCTTTATCCAGATCATAAAAAGTGTAGCCATGCTCAAGCGCCCAGATATGCCCCCAGTGCGACTTTCCGCTTCCCATAAAACCGATTAAGAAAATGTTGTGATTCAATGGAGATAGATAATTTTAGTTCCAGGAATTTTCAAAGATTCGTCTTCGTTATATTTAAATGAATTGATTAAAGATGCGTTTTCAAACAGCATTGGTGCAAAATCTTTACAATTTTTTAAACTTTCTTTTGTCAATCTTGGAAAACATTCTAATACAACTTCATCTGTACCACCAGCTAAGACTTGCTCAATAACAGTTCTCACTGTTATCCTTGTACCTTTTATCGTTGGTCTGCCACCGCAAACTTCAGGATTGGAAACGATATTTTTATATAATTGAACTTGCATGTAAGCAATTTACACAAAATAAAAGTTTATTTAAACGCATTCATCCCCGTAACATCCATTCCGGTTATCAAAAGATGTACATCGTGAGTGCCTTCATAAGTGATGACGCTTTCCAGGTTCATCATGTGTCGCATTACAGGATATTCGCCTGTAATGCCCATCCCGCCAAGCATTTGCCGGGCTTCGCGTGCAATGTTTGTAGCAATTTCACAAGCGTTTCTTTTGGCCATACTTACCTGTTGCGGCGTTGCTTTTCCTTCGTTCATCAAAGTTCCCAAACGCCAGTTGAGCAATTGCGCTTTGGTAATTTCAGTGATCATTTCTGCCAGTTTTTTTTGCTGCAATTGAAATCCGCCAATCGGCCTGTCAAATTGAGTTCTTTCTTTTGAATATTTCAAAGCAGTATCATAACAATCCATTGCGGCACCAACTGCGCCCCAGGCAATTCCATAACGCGCTTTGGTAAGGCAACTCAATGGGCCTTTCAATCCTTTTACGTTTGGTAAAATATTTCCTTTAGGAATTTTTACATTGTCAAAAACCAATTCACCGGTAGCGCTTGCACGCAGGCTCCATTTCCCATGTGTTGTTGGTGTTGAAAAACCTTCCATGCCTCTTTCTACAATCAACCCATGAATTTCACCTGCTTCATCTTTTGCCCATACAACTGCTACTTGCGAATAAGGGGCATTGCTGATCCACATTTTGCTACCATTTAGAATAATATGATCGCCGGCGTCTTTATAATTACTCAACATTCCACCTGGATCGCTTCCATGATCAGGCTCTGTCAATCCGAAACATCCAAGCCATTCGCCACTGGCTAATTTCGGCAAATATTTTTTTCTTTGCTCTTCGCTGCCGTATGCAAAGATGGGAAACATAACCAAAGAACCTTGTACGCTGGCAGTGCTGCGAACCCCGCTGTCACCCCGTTCCAGTTCCTGCATCATCAATCCATAAGAAATATAATCCCGGCCGCCACCGCCATATTCTACAGGAATGGTCGGGCCAAAACATCCTAAATCGCCGAGTTGTTGCACAATCTGCTTTGGAAATTCTGCCTTCTGAGCATACTCTTCTATGATGGGAGAAATTTCTTTTTTCACATAATTTCTTACACTTTCCCTGATCAGTTTTTGTTCGTCAGTTAATAATTCATCTACGTTAAAATAATCGGGAGATTGAAATAAGTCTTGTGCCATTTAGAAAAAATTGTTTTTAGAAAAAATAGAAATTCGGGTTTATTTGTTGCATTACTGTGCAAGGCATTAATAAGTTTCAAAGATAACTTTTTCGTTTTAGTAAATGACTTCTAAAACCCTGCAAGATTTGACATGAGCGATAATCGGGCAAATGCGTTCTTAATGCATGTGATTTAAAAGATACTCTTTCATTTCAATTTGATATTGTTGTGCAATAATTCGGGCTTCTTCCGGAAAGTCTTCCTGCTTTCCTGCATAAATTATTGCCCGGGAAGCATTCACTAAAAGCCCGCAATCCTTATTCAGTCCGTATTTGGAAACTTCTGCCAGATTTCCTCCCTGCGCGCCGACTCCAGGAATCAATAAAAAATGATCAGGAATGATTTTTCGGATAGACGCAAGTTCATCTGCTTTGGTAGCGCCAATTACAAACATCAGGTTTTCTTTATTGCCCCATTCAGCCGTTTTTTTAATTACTGTTTCAAATAAATAATTTTCACCGGTACGCAATTGTTCGAAATCCTTGCTTCCGTCATTGCTGGTCAATCCTAAAACAATTGCCCATTTATCTTTGTAATTCAAAAAAGGCTTCACACTGTCGCTACCCATGTAAGGCGCGACGGTAATGGCATCGAAGGGAATTGTTTCAAAAAATGCTTTAGCATATTGATCAGAAGTATTCCCAATATCTCCCCGTTTTGCATCTGCAATTTTAAAATGGGTTGCAGGAATATAATCAATCGTTTTCTGCATCGTTTCCCATCCTTTCGCACCAAGGGCTTCATAAAAAGCGGTATTGATTTTATAGGCGACACACAAATCTTTTGTAGCATCAATAATTTTTTTGTTGAATTCAAAAACCGCGTCAGAACTGTCTTTCAGATGCACAGGAATTTTTTCAATATCGGTGTCTAATCCGACACATAAAAAGGATTTCTTTTCTTTAATCTGGCTTATTAAATATTCTCTGTTCATTTTTTATTCTGTTATAACTGGCTGATTTCTAAAAATACGATTTTGACTTATATCTCCGTTTGCTGTAATTGCAATATTACAATTGACGAAAATAATTTCCGCTTTATTATTTTATGTTTTCGTTCAATAAAGTTTTTAATCTTTGCCGGATTACAAATTTTATAAAGAAGCATTGCGTTTGTAGAAAATGACAGAAAGGAAAGAAACAGATTTTTATTTTACCATTGAAAGTACTGCAGTTGCTGAGTTTAAGGACCGGGGCAGTAAATTTTTAGCCTATTCATTTCCA
>JBQCFO010000528.1:0-2630 GCA_051959055.1 Ginsengibacter sp.
CTGATCCTTCAGATATCAATTTTATAGGTCATCAGAAGCAGATAGAAGATCTGATACAATCCATTGAAACCGGAAAAGAGCCTTTAATCGACGGATGGGAAGGACGCAAATCGGTTGAAATTGTTCTGGCCATATACGAAAGTGCGCGTTCCGGTAAGATCGTTGAATTTCCATTCAACGGGAAATCATCCTCAAAAACAAATTTTAAAAGAAAGTAAATCACAAGATTAACATGAGTCAGATAAAAGAGTTGACCGCTAATAAACTAAAAGTAAAAATTTTTCCAACCAGGTTAGCAATGGGGATGGAAGCTGCAAACGGTGTATCTGAAAAGATAAAAGAATTACTACTCAATCAGGAACAGGTAAATATCATTTTTGCCGCTGCTCCTTCACAGAATGAATTTCTTTCATCCCTAAGTGAAGATAAAAGCATTGACTGGAAAAGGATAAACGCATTTCATATGGACGAATATGTAGGCCTTGATGAAAGCGCTCCACAGCGATTTGGTCATTTTTTAAAATCCGCTATATTTAGTAAGGTCTCTTTTAATGAAGTTCATTATTTGAACGGAAATGGCGAAGATACAGACCTGGAATGCCAGCGATATACCGAACTGTTAAATCAATATCCTGCTGATATAGTCTGCATGGGCATAGGCGAAAATGCCCACATTGCCTTTAATGATCCTCATGATGCTGATTTTAATGATCCTCTTTTGGTAAAAGAAGTTACTCTGGATGAAGTGTCCCGGCAACAACAGGTAAACGATGGTTGTTTCTCAAATATTAAAGACGTTCCTAAGTCAGCCATCACGCTTAGTATTCCTGCATTAGTCAGGGCAAAAAATATTTTTTGTATGGTTCCGGGCAGTAATAAGGCGGATGCAGTGTTTCACACTTTTAACAGTGAAATAAAAGAAGATTTTCCTTCAACCATATTAAAGAAGCATAACAATGCAATTCTTTACCTGGATACAGATAGTGCGGCTAAAATATTATAATTTTTCCTGATTAAATTTTTGAACTATGCTTCCTTATAATTTTACTAATTTTCGAACAAAAACAATAAATCTGTTTTTGCTGATTTTTATCATTATGGTAAGCAATGGTTGTGTATATAATAATCAGGACGCCGGGAAGGAGCAGCTATTGGCGAGTTTGATCGTACTGGATCCCGGGCATTTTCATGCCGCGTTATTACAAAAGTCAATGAACAAAGATGTAGATTCAAACGTGCATGTATTTGCTCCTGAAGGGCCGGATGTAAAAGCTCACCTGGCGTTGATTGACGGGTATAATAGCCGCAAGGAGAATCCTACATCGTGGAAAGAAAACGTTTATACCGGCTCGGATTATTTCGAAAAGATGTTAGGGTCAAAGCCCGGGAATGTGGTGGTGATTTCCGGAAATAACAGAATGAAAACTGATTATATTAAAAGATCGGTAGATGCGGGTTTGAATGTGTTGGCAGATAAACCGATGGCTATTAATAAAGCAGGCTTTGATATTTTAAAACAAGCATTTGACGATGCAAAAAAGAAAAATGTTTTGTTGTATGATATCCTGACGGAGCGATATCAGATTACTAATATTTTGCAAAAAGCATTTTCCACAATGCCGGATGTTTTCGGAGAATTGCAGAAAGGAAATCTTGAAGATCCCGCAATTGCCTTTTCAAGCGCGCATTATTTTTTTAAAGAAGTATCAGGCAAACCTTTGGTGCGCCCAGCCTGGTTTTTGGATGTAAAGCAGGAGGGAGAAGGCATAGTAGATATAACCACACACATGGTGGACTTGTTGCAGTGGGAATGCTTTTCCGATGCAAACCTCGATTATAAACATGATGTGCAAATGCTTACCGCAAAAAGATGGGCTACACCAATAAGCCCTTCCCAGTTTACGCTCTTAACCAAAAATGGAGATTATCCTGATTTTCTGAAAAAGGATGTAAAAGATAGTGTACTGAATGTGTATGCCAATGGTGAAATGAATTATACTATCAAAGGCATTCATGCCCGGGTATCGGTTGAATGGAAGTTCCAGGCGCCCGAAGGTTCCGGCGATTCTTTTTATTCCATATTGCGCGGCACCAAAGCCAACCTGGTTATCCGTCAAAGTAAAGAACAAAATTATAAGCCGGTGCTCTATATTGAGCCCGTAAATAAAAATAATTCAAACGAATGGAAACAATCTTTAGAAGCTGCACTAGTTAATATTCATAAAGAGTACCCCGGGATAGAAGTAAAGGAAAATAAAAATGGTTGGGAGGTTGTGGTACCGGATAAATACAAGATTGGCCATGAAGATCACTTTGCTCTGGTGGTAAAAAAATATATAGAATACCTCCGCGAAGGTAAAATGCCTGAGTGGGAAATTGCCAGCATGCTAACTAAATATTATACCACAACAGAGGCGTTAGAAAAGGCAGTGACATCAAAACAATAAATGATTGTTATTAAGAATGATAATATCATTTATCTAATTAAGATAAATGGCTAGCAGTATGAACTTAACGGCGCCATGCCTAACTTAAGCAACAATTATACAGATGACGAAATAGCAATATCATCAACTATTTACGAAAACGTTTGTTCTATTGATCCAAAAATTTCTTACGGCCGTAAATCA
>JBQCFO010000529.1:0-5808 GCA_051959055.1 Ginsengibacter sp.
GTTTCAGCAAACACGATTTAGATGGATGGCCACGTACCGATGCAAACCTGATATTAATAACAGAAATTATTTTGATGGGATTATTTTTAACCATGAATTCTGCAGATCGTGCTTTACAGTTGCAGGGAAATCCGCATTACGCCAATCATGGAAGTTTTATTCTCTCTGGTTTTATTGCAAATTCTATGATACATTTAAAACCGGCAACGCTTATTGGAATTGAGCGAGCTTGTTGGTGGTTGCACATCACAGGCATTTTTGCTTTTTTAAATTACCTTCCTTACAGCAAGCACTTTCATATTTTACTGGCTTTTCCAAATACCTATTTTAAACCGTTGGTTCCAAAAGGAGAAATGAACAACATGAAAAATGTAGAACAGGAAGTTCAGTATATGTTTAAACCCGAACTGGCACCTGCTAACGCTGACCCACAAACCAAATTTGGTGCAAAAGATATTTTTGATCTGAGTTGGAAAAATTTGCTTGATGCATATACTTGTACAGAATGCGGAAGATGCACCGCTGCATGTCCGGCAAATATTACCGGTAAGTTATTAAGCCCGCGCAAAATAATGATGGATACCCGCGACAGGATGCAAGATGTAAGAAATAATATAAAAGAGAACGGCACATTTAAAGATGATGGCAAAACACTTTTGCATGATTATATTACTGTTGAAGAATTAAGAGCGTGTACATCGTGCAACGCGTGTGTGGAAGAATGCCCTGTAAGCATCAATCCTTTAAATATCATTTTTCAACTTAGGCGTTCATTAATCATGGAAGAAAGTAATGCACCGGCAGAATGGAATGCGATGTTTAGCAATATTGAGAACAATTTTGCTCCGTGGAAATTCAGTCCGGATGAGCGGGATAAGTGGGCGCAGGAAATTGAATAAGTACTTTAATCTTTAATCTTTCTTCTTTTTACTTTCTCTTCCTTCTACTTTTCCAATAAAAAAACCGTTCCCCAAAGGAAACGGCTCTTAGATTGCCAGTCAATTAAAAACTGTAAAACAATAGAAATAATTCTAACTTAAATTATTTATGAGTAGTATCAGCACCCATGTGGTGAGTGGTATCTGCGCTTGCTTTTGTTGTATCAGCTGAAGTTGATGTTGTAGTTGTATCGGTTGTAGCCGGTGTAGTAACTGTTGTAGAATCTGAAGAATTTGTTTCAGTTTTAGATGAGTTACCATTACAAGCAGTCAAAAAAGCTGCAACTGTGAAAACAAGCAATAATTTTTTCATTTTGTTTAATTTTAGATTTTTAAAATATTTCTTATTTATACCGGCATTTAAAAAAAGTAACCCAGGCTGATAAAAGTTTTTTTAAAAAATTATTTGGGTTACTTTTCCATTTTAACCGTATTAATTATAGATGAGTGAAAACGATTGACCAGGAAAAAGATTTGTTGACAGGGCTTGCAGCCAATGATACGAATGCTATTGAAACTATTTACCGTGAAAACTTTGCAACGATCAGGTCTTTTATCATTAAAAACAACGGCTTTCCTGATGATGCTTATGACATTTTTCAGGAGGCGATGATCGTTCTCTTTGAAAAAGTAAAAACAGGTTCGTTTAATTTGACTTGTCAGTTACAAACTTATTTGTATTCAATAAGCAGGCGGCTTTGGTTAAAGAAATTACAAAAACAAAACCGGTATAATCCTTCAGTTGAAACTATTCAGGAAATTGTGCCTGTGGAAGATGAGATGGAACTGCATGAAAAAAAGGACAAAGATTTTTTGCTGATGGAAGGAGCGTTGAAAAAGATAGGAGAACCTTGCAAAAGTTTGTTGGAAGCATTTTACATCGAAAAAAAAACAATGCCTGAAATCGCAACTGCTTTTGGCTATACCAACGCAGATAATGCAAAAACACAGAAGTATAAATGTCTGGTAAGATTAAAAAAATTATTCTTTGCACAATATAAAAAATAAGGAGTGGAAAAAATGGATGAAAATTTACTTTTAGATGCCATTGAGAGATACAGAAACGGGCAAATGGATGAATCCGAAAAAACTTTTTTTGAAGAACTCAAAAAAAATAATCCCGATATTAATCAGGTTATTGCAGAACATTCTTTCTTCCTGGATGAGCTTGAAAGTATGAGTGAGCAAAAGTCTTTTCGTGCCAATTTGAAGCGGGTACAAAAGAAATTGAGAAGTGAAGGTATATTTTCAGAAAATGACAGAAAACCGCAATCAAAAGTCGTTTATTTGTGGAATCGTTACAGGCGTACAATAGCTGTAGCTGCTGCTATTGCAGGAGTTATTTCATTTAGTACCGCCACAATAATTTCTAACTATTCTGAAAATAAAAAAGTTGCCGTAATTACTCCTTTGGTAGATAATAAACTGAATCAATTTGAACATAAACTGAACCAGATTGAGCATAAATTGAATGATGCAACAGCTGTTCCTGTAAAGCCGAAATTTGAAGCGAATTTCAGAGCTACCGGATTTTTGGCAGATGGAAGCGGATACATTATTACCAATGCACATGTAGTTCAAAATGCTAAGAATATTATCGTTGAGAATAAAAAAGGCGACCAGTTTTCTGCACAACCTATCTATTCAAATACCGTAACTGACCTGGCGATTTTAAAAATTACCGACACTGCATTTAAAAAAGTAAGCGGCCTTCCTTATACATTTCCTAAAACAACTGCAGAACTTGCAGAACCAATTTTCACTTTAGGTTATCCACGTGAAGAAGTTGTTTATGGCGAAGGTTATCTCAGTGCAAAGTCTGGTTTTTATGGTGATACGGCTTCTTACCAGATTAGTATTTCTGTAAATCCCGGCAACAGCGGTGGCCCGGTAATAGATAAAGGGGGTGAAGTAATTGGCATTATCAGCAGTAAAGAAACCAATGCGGATGGTGTCGTATTTGCCATCAAATCTAAAAACATTTATACTGCTTTAAAAGAAATTAAAAAAGATAAAGACATTACCATCAAGCTTCCAACGGTAAATTCTTTAAAGGATTTAGACCGGGTAAAACAGATAAAAAAAATGGAAGATTTTGTGTATAAAGTAAAAGGAAATTAAAAAAAGAGGCGTTGCAAAAGCAGCGCTTCTTTTTTAGCGTGCATTTTTCCTGGAAATATTATTGAAATTATTGAACTCGTCACTCATTTCGCTGCAATGCTTGCTAAGTAGTAGCTATCTTATTATTTTTATCCGGAAACACAACCAGCGGTTTAAATTGTCTTGCTTCTTCTAAAGGCAGGGTGCAATAAGATATAATAATGACGATATCTCCGGCCATTCCCCTTCTTGCGGCCGGCCCGTTCAGGCAGCAAACGCCGCTTCCTCTTTCACCTTTGATTAGGTAGGTTTCTATCCGTTCGCCGTTATTGGCATTTACCACTTGTATCTTTTCATTTTCAATCATTCCTGCAGCATCCATCAGGTCTTCATCCAGCGTGAGGCTTCCTACATATTCGAGATTCGCTTCAGTAATGGTGGCTCTGTGAACTTTTGATTTTAATATTTCAACTAGCATTTTTAAATCTTTTGCATTGCACCGGATTAACAGGTTAATGATTAATTAAAGAATCATGAAAACTTCCGGATTTATTTTAGCGTGCAAAATTACAAAATTGTTGCACGTGAGAAGTTGTCCTCTGGCAATAAAACGATAAAAGGCATGCCGCGCAATGGTAAATCCGCGTAAAATAACAAAGCAAAAACACAAATTCGCAATAAAAGTTTGTTTGCTGTAAAACAACGCATAGAAAAACACCCATTCAGCATTCAACATTATACCTAAAAATTAATTAACAAAATTTTCCAACGTATCAATTTTTTATCTACTTTTCATCAAGATTCCCATAAACTGACTTTTTACAAGAAAATTTCACACCCATAATCTATGAAAAACAGATAGTTTTTAAAGCATTTTGCTTTATTTCCCCGGAGCAAAATTTTGCTTTGTTTTCTAATAATGCTTCTGTCCATACATTCTGTGAAGATGGTACATAAAGAAAAATTGGGGGAGTTTAAGGGAACTTCGACCTCAGCCTAACCTCTAAAATTCCATTAGTATTAATGAATCGACACAAAGATTCGAAAAATAATTATCCAAATGAACCGGATCAAAAAAGATGAAATGAACCAGCAATTGGAAACAAAAAAAGATACTTCGGACATAAATGGCTGGAGACAAAAAACTGCCGAACTGCAAAAACTGCTAACTGAAAGAACTGCCGATCTCCTGGTAAAAAACAAGGAACTTGAAATTGAAGCGGCATTGGAAAAGGTGAGAAGCCGTTCTCTTTCTATGCACAAAAGCGATGAATTGAAAGATGTTGTTGCGATACTATTTGAAAAATTGAAAGAAATAGGTTTAGAATTTGATGGAGGCGCTGCTATTCATGTATTTAAAGAACGAACCAAAAATGCTGAAATCCTGGTAGCTTCTTCAGAACTTGAAACAACCATCATTAACAATCTTCCTTACGATGAGAATGAATTCAGAAACAATCCCATCATCAATGATATTTGGAGTGCGAAAGAAACAGGTTGTGATATTTTTAATAAATACTATTCTTTCGAAGAAAAAAACAAATATTTTAATTACGTTTTTAAATATAATGACAATACAATTATACCCGAAAAGGTACGGCAATTCATAGGTAATGCTGAGAGTTACACTGCTACATTTATTTCGGAAAAAAACTCTTTGCTTGGAGCTACCAGTTGGACAAAACAAGAGTTTTCAAAACAAGATTTTGATATTTTAAAAAGATTTGCGAAAGTTTTTGAGCAGGCGTATGTCCGCTTCCTCGATCTTCAAAAAGCAGAAGCGCAGGCACGAGAAGCACAAATAGAAGCGGCGCTGGAAAGAGTCAGAAGTCGTTCGATGGCTATGCAAAAAAGTAGCGAACTCAAAGAAGTGATCCAGGTTGTATATGAGCAACTCGTTCAATTAGATATGTTGGTAGAGCATGCCGGGTTTATTATGGATTACAAAACGCGCGACGATTTGCATATCTGGTTGGCCGACCAACATCTTGTCCCCTCAGAAGTAACGATTCCGTGGTTTGATTCTATGCCAAATAATAGCATTAAAGAAGCAAAAGAAAATGGACGAGATTCCTTTAAGTACCTTCTGACTTTTGAAGAGAAAAATAAATTTTATCGGGACCTTTTCAAGTTTGTACCTGGTGTGCCGGAGGAAACCTTGCAGTATTATTTCACTTGCTCCGGCCTTGCCGGGTCTGGTGTCTTGTTAGACAATATCGGTTTGTATATAGAAAATTTTTCAGCAACTCCTTATTCTAACCAGGAGAATGCCACGCTGATGCGGTTTGGAAAAGTTTTTCAACAAACCTATACGCGTTTTCTCGATCTCCAAAATGCAGAAGCACAGGCACGGGAAGCGCAAATAGAAGCAGCGCTCGAAAAGGTGAGAAGCCGATCCCTGGCTATGCATCATTCGAATGAGCTGGAGCAGGTGGCAGGTTCTTTATTCGATCGACTTACAGAGCTTGGACTTTCTTTCGATGGAGCTCTTATTCTTCTTTTTGAAAAAGAAAAAAGAAATATTGAACTGTGGATTGCTACGGTGCAATTATCCGAGCCCGTTAAAATTGAACTTCCTTACGATAAAGAAATGGAAAGCAATGTTATCATTAACGATCTGTGGCATGCTATTGAAACCGGCGAGCATATTCTTAATAGAACTTATTCAGGTACAGTTAAAAATGATTATTTCTACTATGTTCAAAAGTATAATAAAACAAAAATTCCGGAGGCCGTAAGACAACTTGAGATTCAAAACGATTGGACCATC
>JBQCFO010000530.1:0-2278 GCA_051959055.1 Ginsengibacter sp.
TCGCCCAGCATTTTTTGAAAATAATACATGTAATAATAAGCAGGGCGCGCATTCCATTTTACAACGCCCGGCTCATCCCCGTTATTAAAAAGCCCCATATCATTGCCACTATCCCAGCCATTTGCCAGATCCCAGCGGGCCGTCATTCCAGATTTATTTTGCAACGCTTCACCCAATAAAATCGCCGCATGCAGTCCATTGATAAATGATACCTGCTGCATCGAACCTTGTGAGGTAATGTTCCATTCGGTCAGGGCAATTGGCTTCATGCCTGCTCCTGCGCTGGCAAGACTGCTGGTCAAATAAGCCGTCATTGCTGATGGGTTATTTTGCGCTGTGTTTAAAATTTCTGTTGCAGATGCATTTGTTTGATAATTCGTAAAATAACTATGAATGATGTAATAATCAGCAGTGGTTTTTACCTGCGCAAGCACACCGGTGTTCCAGGATTTATCGGTTACTGTTTGCCAGCTTTCCGGTAGTTTTTCTAAAAGCTGTGCCCCGATATAAATCGTCGCGCCAATTTCTTTCGCCGCAGCTCGCATGGAATCTGCGAAAACATTGTAATGCTTTCCATACAGATCGCCGGTGATGATTTCCGGTTGTCCGTCTTTATTACTGTTCAAATCAATTCTGTAACCTGCTTCCCAAACGCCGTTGTCTTCATTTCCGATTTCCCAGTATTTGGTGCGGCCCTTATCATAGCGGACCCAATCGGCTGCAAGATGCGCGGCTGCTGCAACAGGGTCAGCGCTGCTACCATAACGCGCATAAGCATAATTCACCGTAATCATTCCCTGGTTGCCGGTTTGCTGCAGCATTTTATAATAATTATCAACAGACATGGTCCAGCTCTCCGCATTTTTTCCGTACCAATATCCGGCATCAATTTGGTTTCCGTTGGCATCCGGCAATTTCGTTGGTGCATCAGCAGGCGGCACATTTTTATCCGCATTCCAAAAGAAAATATCGCTCAAGCTTCCACCGGGAAAACGAATCACATTGGGATGAAGATCGGTCACATAACTCATCAATGAAGGTTCCGTGATCATTTGTGTCATCCAGATATTTGCGTTGTGACCGAAAACTGATTTTGGCACTTTTGTAATGATAGTTCCTGCATCAATATTTACCGTAACAGATGTAGAAGAAGGAAGGGCTGTATCGGTAAAAGCGGGAATAGTAAAGGTTTTCGGCGCCCAGTCGTCTAAAAAAAATCCTATGGTGTTTGCTGTTGAAGGATCTGTGGGATTGGGATCAACTTGGGTTGAGTCCGGCGGCGTTACCGGTGGCACAGGCTCTGGCTTTACAGGATTCTTTTTGCATGCCAGAAGAAAAAGTATGGATAAAATTAGTAATGGTAAAAGACATCTCATTTTCATAATTTTTTAATTCCTGTTTTCATTTTGAGAAAATGACATTCTGCATTAGACGACGTATGGTTTCCATTTTTAAATAAGGTAATAAGGTTGTTGAGTTTAGGTTGTGTAACCTGTTACTAAGGTTGCCTCGTCCCGGCTCAAAAGGTTTTCCTGTCAACAGTTATTTAAACCTTAGTAACAGAATAATCGAAAAAAATTCACCACCTTATTACCTTCTTTCTTTAATTGAAACAGTTTATTTTCCCTGCATTTCACGATAAAAAAATTTAAAATCATCCGCAACCTTCTCAAAAAACCTTTGTCTTATTTACACTAAAGCCTGAAGTAAGATTTTCAATCTGAATTTTAAATTCTCCGGCTTCGAGGATTTTTTTGTTGCCTGTATTTACAAAAGCCAATTCTTTCAAAGGCAATGAAAATGTGACGGTTATTGATTCTCCCGGTTTCAAATCCACTTTTTCAAAACGCCGCAATCTTTTTACATCCGGCGTAATTGAAGCTACTAATTGAGAAGTAAATAATTGAACAACTTCTTTACCTTCTTTGGTTCCTGTATTTTTTACAGTAACGGAAATGGTTGCAGTTTCATCAGTACCGAAAGTGGTTTTATTTATTTTCAAATCGCTGTAGGCAAAAGTGGTATAAGACAAGCCAAAACCAAATGGCCATTGGGGGTAAAAATCTCCGCCTTGTGGATTGCCTTCGCCTTCAGATGGCTTGTGAATATAACTCACCAAAGAATTTGGATAACGCGGATAAGTGATGGGCAATTTTCCACTCGGGTTAATGTCACCGGTGAGAATATCAACCAATGCATCTGCACCAAAATTGGAAGGAAGATAAATGTCAATAATAGCCTTGCAACCGGGAACAATTGTGTTGATTACTCTAGGGCG
>JBQCFO010000531.1:0-5904 GCA_051959055.1 Ginsengibacter sp.
TACAAATGGTTAATTAGCGTAATCTTTTTTTTGACAGGCGGCAAAGTTACCATTTTTTTCGTTTATGCAAATGTGCAACTCAATGTCGAACCCAATTACAACGGATTTATGATTATTTATAAATATATAAAAGACCTTAAAAAATACATCAGAAATAACAGATACGCTGGTAGATCTGTGGGTTTTGTTCCAACCATGGGTGCATTGCATAAAGGTCATTTGTCTCTTTTAAAAGAAAGCAAAAAACGGTGCCAGGTAACGGTTGCCAGTATTTTTGTAAATCCAATCCAGTTTAATAATGCGGATGATTTTAAAAAATATCCTAAAACAACTGAACAGGATATTCTTCTATTAGAAGAAAACGGCTGCGATGTTTTATTTCTTCCTGATGAAAAAGAGATTTATCCTAATGAAGAATCGCAGCAAAAACATTTTGATTTAGGTTATCTCGAAACAATTTTAGAAGGAAAATTCCGGCCCGGACATTTCCAGGGAGTATGTCTGGTGGTAGAGAAATTATTAAACATTGCCGAACCTGATTTTCTTTTTATGGGGCAAAAAGATTTTCAGCAATGCATGGTAATTAAAAGGTTAATTGAAATCATGCATGTAAATATTCAATTGATCATTTGCCCGATTCTTCGGGAAGCAAGCGGCCTTGCTATGAGTAGCAGAAATTTAAGGCTGAACTATCATGAAATAAAACTGGCAGCCCAATTGCAAGAAGCCTTAGCTTCAATAAAAAATAACCACATAAAACAAAACTTTCAAACCTTGAAAAATAAAGCGGTTATCGAGCTGGAAAACAAAGGTTTCAGAGTAGAATATCTAGAACTTGCAAAAAAAGACAATCTGGTTTTAGTAACAGATTTTAATGAAAAAGAAGATTTGGTTCTGCTCATTGCTGCATATCTCAATGAGGTGAGATTAATTGACAATCTTTTAATAAACCATTAAATTAACATGGCTTTATTATCTTGTAACCTTTATGAAGAAAAAAATTCTTACAGTTCTAAAATATTTGCTTTTCCTCGGAATAGGAATTTTTTTGACGTGGTGGCAGATCAGCAAAATGACTCCATTACAAAAAATTCAGTTCAGCGAATCATTACGAAATGCTCATTATATATATCTTATTCCTGTTTTTATCCTTACAGTACTTGGCCATATCAGCCGGGCCATAAGGTGGAAAATCCTGATTGAACCGATGGGATACAAACCAAAAACATCCAACACTTTTTATACAGTGATGTGTGGTTATCTTGCCAATACTTTTTTACCACGGGCAGGCGAAATACTGAGATGTACCTTGCTAAGCCGTTATGAAAAAATACCGGTTACCAAACTATTTGGAACGATGTTAATCGAACGGATTCTCGATCTTTTTTGTTACGCTGTTTTAATTGTTATCACTTTTCTGATTCAGATAGAAACCGTAAATGATTTTATAAAAACAAAGATCATTCAGATGACAAAGTATCGGCATGCTGTGCCTGTCTGGCTTATTGTTTTGATTATTTTAATACTTGCAGCTATATTTTTTTTCATTGCAAAATGGATCTTCAGGCGTTATAAACACCATCCGTATATTATTAAAGTAAAAGGGCTTCATATTGGTTTAAAAGAAGGATTTTCTACCATATTGCATTTAAAAAAAAGAAAAAAATTTCTGGCTCATACGCTCTTCATCTGGATGTGTTATTTGTTTGAGGTTTACATTGGTTTTTCGGCTCTGTCAGCAACTTCTTCACTTGGCATTGGTGCAGCATTCAGCGTTCTTTCACTCGCTACCCTGGCAATGATCGTTTCTCCGGGTGGATTGGGTGCCTTTCCCATTGCAGTGCAGCAGATACTACTAATTTATAATGTGGATAATCTTTCTTTTGGATGGCTGATGTGGGGTGTTACAACGGGTATTGTTATTGCAGTAGGAATTATATGTTTCGGGTTATTAATTTATCAAAATAAAAATAAAAATGAAAAAGAGCGACACGCTGAATCAACGAATATTTACGGCTAAAGAAATAAAGCAGGAAGTAATCAGGATGAGACTGAAAAGCAAAACGATTGCATTTACGAACGGCGTATTTGATATTTTACATGAAGGACATATTGCTGTTTTATCTGAAGCCGCTTCTTTTGCTGATGCTTTAATCGTTGGGGTAAATTCTGATGCTTCAGTTAAAAAATTAAAAGGAGAAAACCGGCCCGTAAATAATGAGTATTCACGTGCACTAATCATCGCTTCATTGATCATGGTCGATGCAGTAGTGATTTTTAATGAAGAAACTCCTCTTGAACTGATAAAAATAATAAAGCCGGATGTATTGATAAAAGGCGGAGATTACACAATTGAAACGATAGTGGGATCAAGGGAAGTGCTCGACAGCGGTGGTAGTATAGAAATTATTCCTATAAAACAAGGATTTTCGACAACAGGAATTATTCAAAGGATCAGCAGCAATGAGTAATACTAACGGCCATGGACAAACGCAGAATCATTTTACGGGATATCAGTTGGCTTGCATTCAACGGCAGAGTCCTTCAGGAAGCAGGAGATGAGACTGTACCTTTAAAAGAACGCATTAAATTCCTCGGCATTTTCTCCAGCAACTCAGATGAATTTTTCAGGGTAAGAGTAGCTACTTTAAAACGTATGCTGCAGTTTGGAAACAAAGTGAATATGCATCTCGAATCTTCACCGGAAATTATTTTGGAGGAAATTAATTCTAAAGTAACCACTCAGCAAAATCAATTTAACCGGACCTGGAAAATTATTATCGAAGAATTAAGAAAGCAGCAAATATTTATTCTCAATGAAAAACAACTAAACGAAGAACAACAGCAATTTGTTCTCGCTTATTTCAGTGATTGTGTCAGAAGTAACATTGTCCCGCTTATGCTGGAAAACTTACAGGTTTTCCCAACTCTCAACGATAAATCTATTTACCTCGCGTGTAAATTATCAAAAGCGGATGGTTCCATTCCAGATCGTTTTGCATTGGTTTCTGTCCCATCCAGACTGTCCAGGTTTGTGATACTTCCATCAAAAGAAAACTACCGGTATGTTATTCTCCTGGAAGATATTATCCGGTTTTGCCTTCCTCAGATTTTCTCTTTTTTTGGCTATGATACTTTTTCTTCAAACATTATAAAAGTAACGCGGGATGCGGAAATAGATATTGACAATGACCTTACTACTTCGCTCATTCAAAAGATACAGAAAGGCTTAAAAAACCGTAAAAAGGCAAAGCCCGTCCGGTTTACGTTTGATAAAGAAATTGACAGCAGCCTGTTGAATTATTTAATTAAAAGACTGGATCTTTCTAATAAAGACAATATTCAATCAGGCGAACGGATTCACAATTTCAAAGATTTTATGAATTTTCCTGATGAGCTTTTTCATGAAAGGAGCATTCGTAAAAAACCCTTTATTCATCCTCTTCTGCAAAATGTAAACAGCGTAATGGAAGTTATCTTGCAAAGAGATGTATTATTAAATTTTCCTTATCATTCCTTTGATTCTGTGATAGATGTTTTGCGTGAAGCTGCCATTGCCCCTGATGTAATTAGCATCAAAGTAACTTGTTATCGCCTTGCAGAAAATTCCAATGTAATCAATGCTCTGACGAATGCAGTACGAAACGGGAAATCGGTAACAGCAATTCTCGAATTAAAAGCGCGTTTTGATGAGGAAGCAAATATTGAATGGAAAGAAGTACTGGAAGACGCCGGCGTTAAAGTTTTTGTTGGTTTACCAAATTTAAAAGTACATGCAAAACTTTGCCTTATTAAAAAGAAATTAAACAATCACACCGTACATTATGGGTTTGTGAGCACCGGAAATCTGAATGAAAAAACCAGCCTGTTGTATGGAGATCATTGCCTGCTAACCAGTAACAGGCAAATTATGGCTGATGTGAACAGAATCTTTAATTACCTCGAAAATCCCAAAAACCTGGAAACCCTGAAAACTTGTAATAAGTTATTGGTAAGCCCGGTAAATATGAGGAAGCACATTATTACACTTATCAATAAAGAGATAAAAAATGCAAAAGAACATAAACCAGCCTCAATTATTTTGAAATTAAATTCTTTGAGCGATGAGGAATTAATTTTGAAACTTTATGAAGCAGCACGCGCCGGGGTAAAAATTAAAATGATTGTAAGAGGAATCTGTTGCATGTTTACAGAGAATAAAAAGTTTAAGAAAAAAGTAAAAGCCATCAGTATTATTGATGAATATTTGGAACATGCAAGAGTGATGGTATTTCATAATGATGGAAAAGAAAAATATTTTATTTCTTCTGCCGACTGGATGGTACGAAACCTGGATCACAGAATAGAAGCTGCGTGCCCTGTTTATGATAAAAACATTCAACGGGAATTGAGAGATATTCTCGAAATTCAATTAAGCGACAATGTGAAAGCGAGGGTGTTGGATAATGAACTTTCAAACAGGTATGTGCAGTCGGATGGCACAAAAAAGGTACGTTCACAAATCCGGATTTATAATTATCTACTCAGAAAAAAATATTAAAATTTGAAACTTGCAGCAATAGATATTGGAAGCAATGCAGCACGGTTACTGGTAACAGAAGTTACCACTGAAGAAAATAATAAGCCAGGTTTTACGAAATTAAGCCTCGTAAGAGTGCCGCTGCGGTTGGGTTTTGATGTTTTCGAAACCGGCAAGATTTCTGATAAAAGAATTCAATTGTTTCTGGAAACGATGAAGGGCTTTTTGCATTTATCCAATGCGTACGAAGTAAAAGCGATGAAAGCATGCGCTACTTCTGCCATGCGTGATGCTATCAATTCAAAAGAGATTATCTTATTGGTTAAAGAAGAAACCGGAATTGAAATAGAAGTTATCTCGGGAAACTTTGAAGCTTCGCTCGTTTTTGAAAATCATATTGCTGAAAACCTGGACAAGGAACATTCATATTTATATATTGATGTAGGTGGTGGAAGTACGGAGCTTACTTTTTTCTGCAATAATGAAATGATTTTTAAAGAATCATTCAATATTGGTACGATTCGATTGCTCAAAAACCAGGTTCCTGATTCAGCATGGGATCAAATGAAAGAGGTGGTAAAAAATAAAACAAAAGGCTTTAAAACCGTTGTCGCTATTGGATCCGGCGGAAATATCAATAAGGTATTTTCATTGAGTAAAAGAAAAGACGGAAAGCCGTTACCATTTGATCTGCTTCGTGATTACTATAAAGAATTAAGCAATGTTTCTTTGCACGACCGCATTAGTATTTATAAATTAAAAGAGGATCGTGCAGACGTAATTGTGCCGGCTTTGAAAATTTACATCACCGTAATGCGATGGGCCGGTGCTGATGAAATCTATGTCCCAAAAATCGGCCTTGCTGACGGCTTAATCCAACATTTGTGGCAGGAAATGAAAATGAGCTGATGTGCTCATTTGCTGATGTTTGAATTCAATAAATAAACAAACAAAGAGGCTTCCTGTTTTATAAATTTATTTTACTTCCTTTATAGTTAAAATCTTTTTCTAAAAAGTAAAGGATTAAGGATTCTTAGGCAAATTTTATTTTACCATCATTTTCTAAAGTAATACAGGAACAAAAATCTTCGAGGATTTCCATTTTATGCTTTTCATGAGCCTTTATTAATAACGTTTCGCCAAGGCACAAATCAACAACTCTATCTGAAAAAGTAATTCTGCCTTTTCCTTTTCTACAGATTAAATAAGCGTCTGAAGTGGCTTCGTGCAGCGGCATTTTTTCACCTGCATTTAATGTAACACTGAGCACTTTATATTTCTCATTGCTATACATTTCTTTCATTTCCATCGTTCAAATTTTTAGAATGCAAAGATGCCGAAATAAAAGTATTTTAATACTTTTATTCAAACGAAAATCTTTCGCT
>JBQCFO010000532.1:0-4555 GCA_051959055.1 Ginsengibacter sp.
TCCGGGAATCATAGGCCATGAGATGTCAAGATCTTTTACAGAAGCCAAACCCCAATGAATGAATAACCCCAGCCCGGCGTCAGGAAACCATTGCGCATCCGGATGAAGAGTATGTGTGGTAACTTTTTCTGTTGCCATATTGATCATACTATGCTCAGAACTTACGGTTTTGCTGTCTTTATTTTGAGCGTTTGCAGTCAGGAACAACGCCAGACATCCTGCAAAAAGAAATGAACGATGTATCATTGGAGAAACGGGAATTAATGTTTTTATAATAAAGTTTTTGTGAATCAATCCAATGCTCCTGTTTTCATCATGCCATTTGAATCAAGATTTACATTTGGGACCTCTCCTTTTACAACTACTTTGATTACAGTAGCTATCGGGTCAATTGCTTTTGCAGGCACATTTAATTGCATTCCATTACTTACCAATTGTGCTTTCACGTTACCACCGGCAAGAAGTTTTGCAGAAACAATTTTATTTTTCAAACCCGGAACCACCAATTTTCCATCAGCAGGCCAATTGAAAACGCTGAAATACAGCGTAGTATTATTTTTTGATTTTACACTGGTACAGCGGCCCCAGTCAAAAGGTGCTACAGGACTTGCTTTTGTTGCGTAAACAGCTTCATGATTTACTTTCAGCCATTCGCCTATTTCTTTTAACCGATCTATACTTTCCTGTGGAAATGTACCGTCATCTTTTGGGCCTACATTCAATAAATAATTGCCGCCTTTTGATGCAATATCTACCAGGTTCCTGATAAGCGTTTCTGTGCTTTTCCATTTATGATCCCAACTCTTATAGCCCCATGAGCCGTTCATGGTCATACACGTTTCCCAATCTTTTCCATCGAGCTCACTCTGGGTTGGGATTTTTTGTTCCGGTGTTTTTGTATCTCCCGGAAAGTTCGGCCTTTTCAATCTGTCGTTGGTAATTATATGTGGCTGCAATTTTAACAGCGCCTGTAATTTTAGTGCAGCTTCATCGGTCATATTTGTTGGAGTATCCCACCATAGCACGGCGATATCTCCATAATTTGTCATCAATTCTTTTACTTGCGGAACGGCTACTTCATCAATATACCGGGCAAAAGTGCGGGTTTCCTGTGCAGGATCCCAATGACCGTTATGAGCTTTTGTGTAAGCGTCAATCTTTGCAGAATCAGGATTGGGCCATCCTTCACTCATTTCTTTTCTTGCAACTGAACCGCCAGGATTATTCCAGTCCTGAGCCTGGGAATAGTAGAAGCCCAGTTTTACACCATACTTTCTACACGCATCAGCAAGAGGCTTTAAAAGATCTTTTCCATAAGTTGTAGCATCTGCCACATTCCACTTGCTTGCTTTAGAATCAAATAATGCAAAGCCATCATGGTGCTTTGCAGTAATAACGATATATTTCATTCCTGCTTCCTTTGCCAGTTTTACCCATGCATCGGGATCATAGTTGACCGGGTTAAAACTCTTTGCTCTTTCCTGGTATTCCGCCACTGGTATTTTGCAACGGTTCATGATCCACTCAGCACCACCCCTGGCCTGCTCGTGGCCGTGATAAACTCCGGCCCATTGAGAATATACTCCCCAATGGATAAACATGCCAAAACGGGCTTCACGCCACCATTCCATACGCGCATCTTTTTCGCTTTTACTTTCAGTAGTTTGAGCAGCAACCATGGTTACTGATACTGCCCAAAGTGCAACCGCCAAAATTAATTTCTTCATTTTTTTTCTATTGAAATAAGGTAAATAGTTATTAAGTGCAACTAAGCAATTTATTTTTATAAAATTGTACAACCTATTATCCAGGCATTCAACTATTTTGACAAAAAACATTTTCAGTCATTGAACGTGAGTTGATTTACTTAAAAATTTTCCCTGCCACCATTTCTGTTTCCACCGCCACCGTTTCGGTTTCCGCTGCCGCGCATTTCACCTGGCACCCTGTTTTGATTTCTTTCACCAGGTGTTCTTTGATATTGCCTGCTGCCGGCAAATTTTTGCAACCTTAAATTAAATGACAGCAAAAAATAACGGCCCAGGCGCTCGTTTTGAGCATCAGTAATGGTTGTACCATTTACGGTCCTTGAAATGCCGGTGTTTTGATTAAACAAATCAAACCCCTGCACTCGAATGGTTCCGGCATTTTTTTTAAGAAAACGGTATTCTACAAATAAGCTCAATAAAGCCGGGTTCGTATTCACTGCGCTGACAAAACCCGAGTAAATGATTTTTGTAAAATCATATCCAAGGGTCCAGTCTTTAAAAAAATAATTTTTACCACTCACACCTAAATTCAATGTTTTGACTTCCGTATTGTTTTTGTAAGTAGCATAATTGGTAACCGTTTTATTGATAGAATAACTTCCGCTCACAGCCGCATCAACTATATCCGGAAGATCTATGCGAAAACGCGCAGAGGGAGTAACTACCCAATTCTGTCCATTGTTTTTTTGATTATCGGTAAAAGAAATATTATTATCAAAGCTTCCTGAAGCGCTCACAGTAGCAGAGAATTTTCTTTTGCTGAAAGGCTGCGTAAATGATATATTCCCATTCAATCCATAAAAGCCATTGGTGTTGATATAGGATGACGTCCGGCTAGTGCCCTCCTTTGCATTCACTACGCTTCTTACAATTTTATTCTGGGTCTGGTCAAATGACAAGTTTGAAAAAAAGGAAGTACCGGTTAAAATCCCCACTTTATTGTATTGGAACCTTAGCCTGTTGGTAAATTCGGCTTTAAGATCCGGGTTTCCAATCACAATATTTTTGCTGTTGGAACTGTCAGCTACAGGTTGCAATTGTGCAAACCCCGGCTCGCGGCTGGATCCGCCATAGTTGACAGAGAGTGAATGGCTCCTTGCAAAATTGTAAACAAATCTTGCCGTAGGCTTAAAATTAAAATTCCTCGAAGAAGTTGAAATATTTCTTCCATTATCCATACCAGTCAGATTGGATGGTTGGGCTACTACTCCCATCAAAAAATTATATTTCACTTTTCTCATATTGAAATTAAGGCCATACCGGTTCGTAATGAATTTATATTTATAATCATTGCTCTGCAACACATTTCTTACTTTGTCACCGGAAAGAGGATCTATATCATCCGTATTTCTGATGCTTTGGGTACTTGAAATATTCCAGCTATAACTTGCTTCGAGCGAAGTATATGTTCCCAAAGGTTCGTTATAGGAAAACCTTACGTTGCTTGATGTATTTTCAGCATTGGTTTTAATAATCTGGTGGCGGATTGAATCTGTAGCAAGAACGGCTATACTGGAAGAATCCCGGTATTCATTGTAGCCATCCCGGTTTTGATCTCTTGATGAGTAATCTATCCCGGCATTAATACTAAAATTTCTGCCGCGTTTTTTAAATTTATGATTAAAGAAAATATCAGAACCTGCGGAAGGAGCCGAAGCGCTTGTAGAAGAGCGGCTCTTGTTTGTTGTATAAAAAGTAGTGCCTTCTCTTAGCGCAGTAATGTCAGACATTCCGCTATTGCTTCCATCTGATGAAGCATAGGAAAAATAAGGAGTTATTTTCAAATAATCCGAGCTGTCTATTTTATATTCCAGGTTCCAGGTAAGCCGGTGATTATTTGATATACTTTTGTTATTGGACGAGTGGCTGGTGGTGCGCACATTAGAAGGATTCAGATCCTGCTGATAGGAAGTTCCGATTGTTTTATTGTTGCGGCCTGTGTAGCTGTAACTACCATAAGAGCTTATATCCGGGCCCCATTTATCCCGGTAATTAAACCCGATAGATTTGGCCAGGGTGTTGCCATCTCCTCCGCTGCCGGCACGCTCAGCGCTACCAAAATTTGCACCCCGTGCGCCGCCTCCACGGCCACCCCCATTGAAATTAAATGTATTCCCATTCGTATTATTAATGGATCCTAATAAAGAAATTTGCCGGTCATCTTTAAAATTGTTGACAGCTATACGGCTTCCATATCTCTCTTGCGTGCCCGCAGCCACCGTAGCATTACCAAAACTTCCTTTGCTTTTTCCTTTTTGAATATTAATATTCAATACTTTTTCGGGTTCGCCTTCTTTAATTCCGGTGAGGTTTGCTTTGTCGCCATAATCGTCAATAACCTGTATGTTTTCAATGATGTCTGCCGGTAGATTTTGAGTAGCTGTTTGCACATCTCCTCCAAAATAATCTTTGCCGTTTACGCGCACTCTTTTAATAGTCTGGCCCTGCGCTGTTACATTCCCATCTTTATCTACCGTAACGCCCGGGAGCTTTTTAATCACATCTTCAACCGGTGCGCCCTCCCTTACTTTATACGCCTGTGCATCGTATTGAATAGTATCTTCTTTAATCGTAACCGGATTTTTTTCGATGACTACTTCATTTAGTTCATCTATTTTCACATTCAGTTTTATGGGTTTAATCGTAAAAATTTTCCCTTCTTTTGCAGGAACCGAATATGCCCCTGAAAAATTTTCATAACCAATGGAGGTAGCAGTGATTACAAATTCTGATGCATTTACTTGTGAAAACTCATAAACGCCGGTGGCATTACTTACCACTGTAAA
>JBQCFO010000533.1:0-3591 GCA_051959055.1 Ginsengibacter sp.
CGGATGTGGATTGGGGCGAACTGGATTATTTAGTAATTGATATGCCGCCGGGAACGGGCGATATTCATTTAACGATAGTGCAAACGGTTCCCGTTACAGGAGCCATAGTTGTAAGCACTCCACAACTTGTAGCCCTTGCAGATGCTAAAAAAGGAATTACCATGTTTAACCAGCCAGGACTGAAAGTCCCGGTAATCGGGCTTGTAGAAAACATGAGCTACTTTACTCCCAAAGAATTGCCGGATAATAAATATTATATTTTTGGCAAAGAAGGCGCCAAAAGACTGGCAAGCGAATTTGATATTCCCTTCCTGGGAGAAATTCCGCTGGTCCAGTCCATCCGCGAAGGCGGGGATATTGGAATTCCTGTAATGATTGGTGACGATCAAATTTCTAAAAAGGCATTTACTGATTTTGGTGATAATGCGATCAGGGCGATCTCTTTGAGAAATGCAAATTTGCCCATCACGGAATTGAGTGAACTAATGGTAGGATAATTGTTATAGGATAATAAACTTTTTCCGAAAACTGCCTTGAATCCTGAGTTATGTGGATTTTTTTAAGTCTGAAAGGTTGATACGATTATAGAAATATTGGTTTCCAACATGTAAAATCCCGAAGGGATGACATATCACCCCTGCCCGTTTGGTCAGGCGGGCTTTCAAGGTTTAAAACGCCGGTTAAAACGCGTTGCTATAATCATTTCACCTTTGGGATTTGAAAACCTAATCTTCATTTTGATTTCAAACGCATTTTGCCTGTATGCGGTCTTTCTTTATATCCTTTTATTTTAATAGAAAGAGTGACTTTTAAAAATAAATAAGTGTATTAACAACAGGCAATTTTTTTCACCCTGTTTTCATGCCGTCCACCTTCAAACTCCGTGTGAATAAATATCTCGAGCATTTTTTCTACTAAATTTTCCCGTACAAAACGTGCAGGAATACAAAGAATATTGGCATCATTGTGCTGACGCGCAAGCGCTGCCAGTTCTTCACCCCAGCAAATGGCAGCCCTGATATTCTGATGTTTGTTGGCAGTGATTGCAACGCCGTTTCCACTTCCGCAAATTAAAATTCCAAAAGCCGCTTCGTTATTTTCAACCGCTTCTGCAACGGGATGTGCAAAGTCGGGATAATCTACAGAATCCGTGGAGTCAGTTCCGTAATCTTTCCATGTTACATTTTTTCCATCAAGAAAAGAGATAATGGCTTCTTTATAATCGAAGCCAGCATGATCGCTGCCAATAGCCACAGGAAGTGATAAATTAAAAGGAGACATAACTTGAGATTTTTAAAGATGTAAAGATAAAACATTGAAAATTTATTGCAGGTTTATTAACAGCCCCAGGCGATGCTTTTTCAAAAAAAAGTTGGATTAATTTTTTTTTCAAATTTTTTTCAAAAAAATAGGGTGCAGAAAAAAAGTTTTATTTATGAAAATATAAAGTGCTTTTCTTTAAAATTGATTTATTAAAAAATGAAGCGTTAATTTTAGCCGCAAAAAATTCACTATGAAAATGTTAGAAAATAAAGTTGCGATCGTTACTGGCGGAAGCCGCGGAATTGGTGAAGCGATTGCTTTGAAACTTGCTGAAAATGGCGCTCACATTGCTTTTTCTTATGTGAGCAGCGATGAAAAAGCAAAAGCATTGGAAGAAAAATTACAATCGTTTGGCGTAAGAGCAAAAGCATATAAAAGCAACGCTGCTGATTTTTCTGATTGTGAAAAAATGGTAAATGAGGTAATAAAAGAATTTGGAACTGTTGATATTTTGGTAAATAACGCAGGCATTTCAAAAGATAATTTATTATTAAGAATGACACCTGAACAATGGGATGAAGTGATGGCAACAAATTTAAAAAGTGTCTTTAATATGACGAAACTTGTAATGCGCCCGATGATGAAAGCCCGCAAAGGAAGTATCATCAATATGAGTTCGATAATAGGAATGAGAGGCAATGCCGGGCAAAGCAGCTATGCCGCTAGCAAGGCCGGAATTATTGGTTTTACTAAATCAATTGCTGCGGAACTTGGAAGCCGGAATATACGTTGCAATGCCATTGCACCTGGTTTTGTAGAAACCGATATGACGCATTATTTAAAAGAAGGTGAAGCGGCAAAAACATTCCTGGACAAAATTCCTTTAGCACGTTTTGGAAGCGCTGAAGAGATTGCAAATGTTACACTCTTTTTGGCAAGTGATATGAGCTCTTATATCACCGCGCAGGTCATTAGTGTTTGTGGCGGGTTGAACCCTTAAATTAATGGCTGATGTCTGATTTCTGGTGCCTGATATCTGAAACCTGATACCTGATGTGAAGAGTTGATTTTGGATTTAAAAAAAATTAAATAAAAACAAAAAAATGGAAGCTTATAAAAAACTTTTAAAAAACAACAAAGAATGGGCGGAAGCGCAGGTTAAAGAAGATCCGGAATATTTTCAAAGGCTGGTGAAACTACAAAAACCGGAAACCTTATGGATCGGCTGCAGCGACAGCCGTGTACCGGCAGACAGGATTACAGGTACTCATCCAGGTGAAATTTTTGTTCATCGGAACATTGCAAATCTTGTAATCCCAACCGATTTAAATTTATTGAGCGTATTACAGTTTGCAGTTGAAATTTTAAAGATAAGGCATATCATAGTTTGTGGCCATCACAATTGTGGAGGTGTAGCTGCAGCAATGTCTCATCAAAGTTATGGATTGATAGATCAATGGATTTGGAATATAAAAGAGGTATACCGGATGCATCGGGAAGAAATAGATGCATTGCCAACTTATGAAGAAAGGCATCATTTGCTCACTCAGTTAAATGTAAAAGAACAGGTGATGAATCTTGCCAAAACATCCATTATTCAAAACGCCTGGAAACATGATGAAATACCACATTTGCATGGGTGGGTCTATGATTTACGCGACGGAATTATTAATCCCGTTTTTGAAATGCCCGCAGGAAGCATGTTAGATCCGATTTTTGAAATGAGTAATATCTAGGTTTCGGAAAAGGGAATTTTTTCTTAAAACGTTTTTTAAGAAAATTGGAAATAGTAACTTCAATTTCTCTTTAAATGTTTTCCAATGACACTTCTACACAATATTGGCGGCTTTTTATGGAAAATCTTCAAATCTGTATTTGTGCGGGAAAAAGATTGTTGCAAATAAAAAGAACGACACTCTTTTTCAGGTTTTAAATTTATAAAAAATACAAATTCTTGATATTTATTTGTTTATTGCAATCCGTTAAATCGCTGACGAACTCTTCTAATCAGATTCCTGTAACCTCATCGGATTTGTGGCAAAAAAAAATCATTTATGTTTGAAGAAAATCTTTGATGGTACAAGAACAAACTCCAAAAACAAAAACTGAAATTCACTTTTTTGATGGACCTCAAAACCGGTGGAAAAATTTTAAATATGCCATCAGTGTTTTTTTTGAATTTATAAAAGGATTCAGGGCATTGCATTTTGTGGGACCTTGTGTTACGGTTTTTGGCTCTGCGCGGTTTAAAGAAGATCATCCATATTATAAACAGACGAGGGAACTTGCGGGAGAAATCGCCAAACTGGGTTTTACCATTATGACAGG
>JBQCFO010000534.1:0-3099 GCA_051959055.1 Ginsengibacter sp.
ATTGGTTAAAAGTTTTAATAATTAAGAAATAGGTGTAAGTGAGTTCCATAAAAAATGGATTTTCATTTCAAATGGTTACAGGGCTATTTTAAACGAGGTTTGTACGGGTATTAATCACTTTTTCTAGAAGGTGAGAGGCAAATTTTCTAAAGGTGAGAGGCAAACGGGTGGTTTAATAAAGGATAAATAACTGGCTCAAAGGTTCTGGAAACTTACCGGATGGTTTTAGCAATGGATGGTTGTCGGCACTTAAAAATTATTGCCACAATTTATATACCATTTTCACTTATAAATCTCAGCACTTTTTATAGCTATAATAATAAGGTAATTTTTATTTCCTATCTCTCCTTTTTTTCCTTTTTTTTGTAGAATTATTTTCTACCTGTGGAATCGTTTAAATATCAAAAATTGTCCCTCCTGTTTCTCTGTTTAAAGTTATTATTTGCCACATTAAAAGTTCTTTGTCATAGTCCGGTTGATGTGTAACAAATTGCTTTTGGTTTTTGGCTCTTGTTGTACGCAGCTATATTCCTATTGGAATTCTGAAATTGACTTAGTAGGGGCGTATTACAAAAGTGTCTTAGATGAACAATAACCGCTGACAGACGGTTCTATAGACCTTGCAAAGAAGTTAATATAGGAGTTTTTTTTAAAAATTTCTTTGGGGAAGCGTACAATAACCTATAACCAAAGGAGGCTGTAAAACATCAATGCCACAATAAAGTTTTTTTTTCATTATCATGCTACCTTATTATAGTGGTTAAACGGAATTGAAAATTAATTCCTGATTCGTGAATGACAGGGAAGTAACGTTGTGAAGTTTCTGCATACACATATTGCTTTACCATGAAGATTATACCTGTTTAGTTTTTTTTCAAGAAGTTCATCAGAAAATCGCAAATATCCATCTCCGGGCATTCTTGAATAAAATGCGTCAGAAAGAATACGCGCAAAAAGGGTGGAAACACCCTTTTACCATTACTTTTCTTACTTTATTTTAGCGTTAGAAATATCCAGTTATTTTAAACCAAAAAACCAATGCTATGCCACTAGAACTACTGACCATTAAAGATTTGAATGATCTTAAAGCAGAATTGATCAAAGAGATAAAACAGCTTTTAGTAAAAAATGACGACCCGGGCAATCCGAAAAGATTATTAAAAAGCCGGGAGGTTCGTACCATCTTGCGAATCTCTCCGGGTACATTACAAAACCTCAGACGCAATGAAACGCTGTATTACCGCAAAGTAGGCGGAATTATCTATTATCATTATGAGGACATTGAGCGCCTGATGAGAAAAGTTTAAATGGCAATTTTCCGGAAAATTTTCTGCAGCTGTATAAGCGGTAACGGTGCATGCTCATAACAACCGAAAAGGGAAAGCACCAGCCTTACGCTTTAAAGCTTCTGTCATTCTTTTTTTTAGCCTTAACCTTTAAGCCTTCTTCGCCTCAACTTTCAACCCTGATCCTTCAATCCTCCAAACAAATACAGTTTATTTTCTGAAATATAAAAACCAAATTCAGCGGCGTTTTTGCAACCGGTTTTTTGATGTAGCGAGGATCGGTAATTTTCAATGGTACTGGCACTAAGGAATAATTTTTTCGAAATTTCAGTGGTTGACAAACCATCGCAAATCAGCCCGATTATTTCCTTTTCCTTTTGTGAAAATCTCAGTCCTTTAACCGGCTTTTTCCCACTGCTACCTGAAGTGCAGCTATTCACAGAAAGAGCAGCAGCCAGCTTTTGGGAAGAGCCGCTGCAAAAATATTCTCTGTTTTTACTCACCGCCCTGATTCCCGCTATAATTTCGGCTTTTAGGGCACTTTTTAGTAAATAGCCGTTGGCACCTGCATCCTGCATGTCCGTAATCATGTAAGCGTTATCCATCATCGAAAGTGCAATGATTGAAATGGCAGGGAATTTTTCCCTAATGATCCGCGTGGCCTCAATACCATCCATTACTGGCATCTGGATATCTGCCAGGATCACATCCGGCAAATGTTTTCTGGCAAGCTGTACCAATTGTTCTCCGTTTGTTGCTTCCGCAATCACTTTAATGTCTTCGTATTTGTTAAGCATAGTGATGACTCCGTCTCTGAAAATTTCATGGTCATCTGCAATGATTAGCCTAATTGGGTTTTGTGTCATAAGAGTTATTTTGAGGTTTTTATTTATAATTTATAAAGGTATCCGGATATGGCACCGGGTTCCCCTCCCGGGATGCGACAACAGGTGAAACTCTCCGCCAAGCAATTCAGTCCTGTTTTGCAAATTATTCAGGCCGAGGCCTTTTTTACTGTGTACGGCACTTTGGTAATCAAATCCTTTTCCATCATCAGCAGTAAGAACGACTAACTTGTCATTTTCAGTTAAGAATTCAATTTTTAAAGTACCGGCTTTGGAGTGTTTTAAGGTATTATGAATAATTTCTACTAAAATGCGGAAAATATGGACGGAACGGCTGGTTGCAATCTCTGGAATCTTGGCATTTTCCACAATTATTTTCAGTTCTGAGTCTTCAGTTACGAGGTTTGCATATTCCATTACTGCAGAAATGATTCCCTTATGTGCCAGTGTATCAGGCAGCAGCGCATTTGATATCCAGCGGATTTTAGCAACCATATTCCGGACAAGGTGTACGCATTGATTTACCTGCATTTGGTCAGCCTGGGTTGCGCATTCTATACTTTCCAGCTTGAATTTCATTGCCGTTAAAACGCCTCCGAGCTCATCGTGTAAATCGGCAGCAAGTCTCTTTCGCTCATTTTCAAGGGTATTGATTTCAATTTCAAACTTTTCGGCGTTTAGCTTCCTCCACTTACGCTGCTGCCGGATTACAGACAGCAGGAAGCACAGGATAATAATACCTATTATGACTGTAACAATCAGTATGGTTCTATATAGTATATCTTCTTTGGAATGCATAAGATGGCATAAGCAAAAAGCAGGTTTGTAAAAAGATTGATCCACGCTAAAATAACAAATAATCTTTTATAAAAAGCCTGACCTGCTTCCAGGCCGTATAATAAAAATGCTTCGATAAATATTTTGAAAGTGTAATAAACGATAAGTCCGGTACCAATGAAGAATATAGG
>JBQCFO010000535.1:0-2408 GCA_051959055.1 Ginsengibacter sp.
TAAATGCTTCTATAATTACCATTGGTGATGAACTGTTGATCGGACAAGTGATCGATACAAACAGCGCCTGGATCGCCCGGCAATTAAATCGTGCAGGTGTGGCCGTTACAAAGAGAATTGCTGTGGGCGATGATGCTGATGAGATTTGGAACGCGCTGGAAATTGAAAATAAAAATGCCGATGTGGTGCTGATTACAGGTGGTCTTGGCCCTACTTCGGACGATATTACCAAGCAACTTCTTTGTAAATATTTTGATGGAAGAATGATCGTTGATGAAGGCGCTTTGCAAAATGTAAAATTCCTTTTTGAAAAAATTTATAATAAGCCGGTTACTGAAGTAAATTTAAAACAAGCAGAAGTGCCGGATGTGTGTGAGGTGATTCAGAATAAAAGAGGCTCTGCCCCGGGAATGATCTTTCAAAAGAACGGTACCATTTTTATCAGCATGCCTGGTGTGCCTTATGAAATGCAGGGAATCATGGAAGATGTGATTCCGATGCTTGAAAAAAGATTTGAATTGCCAGCGATTATTCATAGAACGATTCTCACCGCCGGCATTGGTGAATCGGCGCTTGCAGAAATGATTAAAGATTTTGAAGCGCAACTTCCTTCGGCAATCAGGCTTGCTTATTTGCCCAATTATGGAATGGTACGGCTGCGTCTTACCACTTCCGGATTTGATAAAGTAAAAACAGCAAAAGTAATCAATGAGCAATTTGAACAGTTAAAAGAATTGGTCAAAAATTACATGGTAACGGATAAAGACGAAACGATGCAGGAAGTGTTGGGTAAGATATTATTGAAAAACAAAAAAAAGATATCTACCGCTGAAAGCTGCACTGGCGGCGCGATTGCGAGCTTGATTACTTCTGTTCCGGGTTCTTCTGCTTATTATGAAGGAAGTGTTGTGAGCTATTCTTACGACATTAAAGAAAAGCTGTTGAATGTAAAAAAAGAGACACTGGAGAAGTATGGCGCTGTAAGCGAAGAAACGGTAAAAGAAATGTTGTCGGGATTATTGGATAAAATGAAAACAGATTTTGGCATTGCCGTTTCAGGAATTATGGGGCCTGATGGTGGCACAGATGAAAAGCCGGTTGGTACCGTTTGGATTGCTGTTGGAAATAAAGAAAAACAATTTGTTCAAAAATTAAAGCAACGTTTTGAACGAAAGAAAAATATTGAGGTGACCGCAGTGATGGCTTTGAATATGATGAGAAAATTTATTTTGGAGGAAAATAAGAATTAAGATTATTTCTTTGTTTGTTGGACGCTACCGTTCGTGGCTTTCAAATGTATCAAATCAGTTTCTTTTTATTTTTTAGGGAAATGATCAGTATGTGCTTCCGGCTTTCTTTCAGAACGCTGTGATTAGCCTGACAGCACAAACAGGAAAGATCCGATTATATCACTTTCAGATCAAAAATGGTGAAGTATCAGTCAGTGGCAGCTTTTCTGTTCGGTCTTTTTATTTTCTCAAAAGCCCAGTAAGTAATTTTGGTTGATAAGATTCCCAAACCAGCACCAGCAACTACTTGTGATAGGTAATGCTCCTTTCCATATATTCTTAAAACGCCAACAGCCGTCGCTACGAAATAACCACTGTAGCTTAACAAATTATTGGTTTGTTTTAATTCCTGGTGCAATATTTCAGCACCGCGGAAAGCATTTGCTGTATGGCCCGAAGGAAAGTCTGTATTGGCTTTATTGAAACTTTTTATATTCCGGGAAATAATTCTCATTCCCAGGCCAAAACCGCCGGTAATAGCGATAGAGCCCGCCTCGAGTATAAGATGTTGTTTAAAACTCTGTGTAGTTTTTACTTTGAACGCATCCAGCCCATATACGGTTGCTGATGGAAGCCACATCAAATAATCTGACGCGTTGGTGTGGAAATACGGAGAGCGCCTCTGAACGTCAGACATGATCCGGTTGTCTAATTTTGAAATATCACTTATAACCGGCTCTAATCCTCCGTAAATCAAAAATGTGGCAGGAATAATTAGTGCTGTTGGTTTCAAATAAGGATTTCCGTTTCCTTTTTTTTGAATAGTGTCAGAAGCATATTTTGAAATATGCATGGAATCCTGCGCATAAATGCATGAAAAGAAATTAAAAAATAAAAGTGGCAAAAATAAATAAAATCTTCTTTTCATGATCTGCTGTAACTCAATTTTGTTGAAAGTATTTCCGTTTGTTGATTGGTATTATTGTTTTTTGTCTGCATACATTAACGCCGGCGTTCAAATGTAAGATAAATGTGATGAATAAATTGGCCTGAATAAAAACAGGAAGTCCCTTTATTTGTGCTTTTACTGCTGACTGTTTTCTTTCCGGGTTATTGATGTTTAAAGTTAGTTGATCACGGCTTTTTCATCCTTAATCTCTTCGTTATCTTTGCTGTTAT
>JBQCFO010000536.1:0-4714 GCA_051959055.1 Ginsengibacter sp.
GATGTCATACAGGTGCTTTGCTATCTGCCGGCTGTTTTCATGAAAAGTATCTTTATCATTGAAAATAATTTCTGCAAAATGATACACCTCATTCAGATTCAAATCGCCGGTAGAATGGTCGAATCGGTATATTTCATTGACTTTTTCAAATGGTTTCAGAAAATAATTCATCAATAAATTATCCAAAACCTCATCATCGGTTTTTAAGGGATGTTCTGATAAGCTGAGATGCTCATCCAATAATTTATTGCCTACTTTATGAATTGTAGGATTGGAAAGAGTTGCCTGAAAATATGATATCATTCTGTGTGTTTGATAATAAAATATAAAAGCGGCAAACTTAGTGGAAGTCAGTGAAAAGGGAATGATGAAAAAGCGATTGAAGGAGAAAAAAGCAGTTTGCTTTTTCTAAACTTATCTTTCCCCGGCAAACAAACAAATACCCGGGATTCCTGTTTCCGTGGCCGGCGTCCACACCGAACATCTCCGTGGCCGCTGTCCGCACGAACATTTTCTACCGTTTATGAGATTTGATAACTTTTTAAAAGTTGTCAAATTTTTTATCCATCATTTTCTTCGTTGTCACCAAATAGTTCATTTGCCAGGTAATGTGATTGTAAATTCACTGCCAACACTTTCCTTCGATTCAACTGTCATCTGGCCTTTGTGACCTTTGCTGATGATGTCATAGCTTAGGCTTAATCCCAATCCTGTTCCTTCTCCGGTAGGTTTTGTGGTAAAGAAAGGCTGAAAAACTTTATCAACAATATTTTGGGGAATACCGTTGCCATTATCTTTAACCTTTATTTCAATACTGTTATCTTCTGCTCTTCTTGTTTGCACTATTACTTCCGGAACATAATTTTCGCCGGATATTTTCTTCTTTTCTCTTACCGCATAAAACGCGTTATTACAAAGATTTAATACCACTCTTTCAATATCCTGCGGAACCACTTCTATTTTTCCGGCAAGCTCATCAAAGGCAGTTTTAAATTGTGCAGAAAAAGTTTGGTCTTTTGCCCGAAGTCCCTGATAACTTAATCTTAAACTTTGGTCGCATAAATTATTAATGTCTGTCACTTCCTTTTTGCCGGTACTGGCTCTTGAATGCTGCAACATGCCTTTTACAATGGCATCCGCACGTTTGCCATGAAAAAGAATTTTTTCATTGTTTTCAAAAATAGTGTTTAACAGTTCCTGCTGTTCTCCATCATTAAAACCGGATTTTTCATTTTTTAATTCTTCAATCAAATCATTATTTACCTCGCTGAAGTTGTTCACAAAGTTGAGCGGATTTTGTATTTCATGAGCAATTCCGGCAGTAAGTTCGCCGAGGCTTGCCATTTTTTCCCGCTGTATCAATTGCGCCTGCGTTGCCTGCAACTCAAGGTATGCCTGTTCCACATTTTGCTTCTCTTTTTCCAGTAAAACGTTTGCTCTCTTTTTATGACGGTTATTTCTCCATAGCAGAAACATTACCAGTGTAAAAACCATTAGCGCGGAAACAAGCGCTATGTACCTCATCTTATGTTGATACTGTTCCTGCTTTCTTTCAAGGAGGTTCTGCTTTTGTTGTTCATCAAGCATTAATAATTGAAGTTGTCTTAGCTTGTCAGGGCCATACAAGCTATCCTTCATGGCAGATGCAATTTCTTCATAAAATAAAGCGCTGTCAGGTTGATCCATTCTTTTGAACAATCCGGATAACAGGTTGCCGGATTCGAGAATAAAAGTTTTTGAACCGGTTGTCTGCGCAATTTTAAAGCTTTGTCGTGCATAATGGAAAGCAGAATCATATTGACGCAGGATTTCATAAACTTTGGCAATATGACTTTGTGTGTTACTGACATTGATTAAATCGTTTGAGGCAATGGCCTGGCGTATGGATTCATGGTAGTATCTCAAAGCGGAATCATATTCCTGTGTTTCTGCATAGCCATCGCCTGTATGCCTGAACACAAACGGACCGACATGCGGGTAGGATGGATTATAGACATATTTTTCAGCTGCCCTTCTGTAGTAATAGAATGCGGAATCAGGCATATTCAAACGCCTGTATATATCACCGATATTGGCCAATTCAAAACTGCCCTTATACGTACTATTCAAATGCCCGACGATTTTGAGAGATTGTTTCAGATAATCCAACGCTTTTGAATATTGACCCAATTCTGAAAAAATCATCCCTATCGCTGAGAAAGTTGCTGATTGCTCTTCCAATTCGCCTATCTCGCTATCCAGGTCACCCGCCTGAAACAGGTATTTAAGTGCCTGCGCATATTCGCCCTGGAAATGATACGTTTCGCCAATCTCGTTTAGCGCAACTGCTTCCCCTTTTTTATAATTAATCTCTCTGGCAATTTTTAAAGCTTTTTCGGCAACCTTTCTTCCGGAATCAATGTCGAAATGCGAGATATCAAGCGTCGCTCCCAATAAAAAATTGACACCACTGGTATCGTTGGCAATCTGCCTGATCTGAGAATCTAAATTGGTACGATAATGCTTTTGTCCGTTGGTAAATGAAGGTGCAAAGTTTGCAAGCAGAAGAAAGAAAAATACAAGTTTCATGACCTGGTTTTTGTGTTTTAATCACTTCAAACATTTCACACGTGCCGGTAATATTTTATTGGAAAATGAAATTATATTTTTTTTGTAAGTTATCAATAAACTGCTTACTTTTTTTGTTGCAATTGGCAAAATTGCTTAATCATTACCATGGAATAGTGCATTTCAATTGCGGATTTCATCGGTCGGGAAGACACCGACCACGGCTATAAGGTCAGTTTAATTGGGCTTTTATTTTATCAACGTCAACAACTTCCCATTGCTCTGCTATCCTGCTATCTTTAAGCCGGTATAAAAACATTTGTTTATAGCGTACTTTCTTTTTGCCAGCCGCAAGTCCAAACATCTCACCCCTCGCTGTTCCGGTTGCAGTTGTACTCACTCCAACCATATCTCCTCCAGCCTCTATATTATCTACGGTATAATGAACATCCGGTATGGCAGTAAAGAGCCATCTTAACGTGTTGTCATGACTGCTATCCTCACTGTTGTGCACATCTTTGCCGTCCATAGTGTGCCAAATGTAGTCTGCCTGGAAGAACGCTCCTTTTCGGTTCAGATCATAATTATTTAGTACAACCTCAATAAACTGTTTGATCACTGTTTTATTATTGCTTGTTAATTGTGCAACTTGAGCGGTGCATTGAAAATCGAAAAAACAAAATATCACACCGATGCTAACTGTGAATAGAGCAAACGATTTCGACGTCATAAAATGTTTTTAATAACCAGACATCCGATATATATGATCTGGCAAACATGTTAGAATAAGAGTAAAATTTCCTTCGTTCTAATTCTAATTCAAAAATGGGGTTCCGTTTAATTCATCATGTTAGTGACGTCACCGCACTTTTCCTTCCGCGCAACCACCGACAACGGCATCTCCTTTTGTGGAAGATCTGTCACACAAATTTTCTTCAATCATTCAACTGAAAACCAGGATTGCCGGTTTGCCACAAACCAAAGGCAAACATGTTGGCGAAGTTTTTAAATGTTACAGCTTTGTCTTCTGTAAAATGCCCGTCATCATAATTTACATCCAGCAAGACCGGCTTTCCTGAAACAGATGCATATTGTAATGCTGCCGCAAATTTCGCCGGTTGCCAGGCTATTACACGTGGGTCATGCCATCCGCAAACACACATCACCGCCGGATATTTAACGCCTTCTTTTACATGATGCAAAGCATCCATTTCAAACAAAGCCCTGCTTTCCACAGAATCTTTTACCGTACCAAATTCCGGAATATTGATTGGGCCATTGGGGCCATTCTCCAATCTTAGCGCGTTACTGCAACCCACATTATCTATTGCAGCACCAAACAGATCAGGCCGTGTGGTGATTGCTCTTCCAATCGTAATTCCCCCTGCGCTGGTTCCCATTCCCGTTATTTTTGCAGCAGAAGTGTATTTATTTTTGATTAAATATTCCGCACAGGAAATCAGATCTTTCCAGGTGTTCGGCTTCGTAGTTTTATAACCGGCTTTGTACCATGCTTCACCTTTTTCGCCGCCACCCCTTACATGCGCTACAGCATAAATCACTCCTTTATTGATCAAGGCAAGCAGCATGGTACTAAATGAGGGAGTAAGGGATATTCCATAAGCTCCGTAGCCTGTGAGGAGGCAATTGGTGCTTCCATCTAACTTTACATTTTTATTATAAACAATGGAGAGTGGTATCATCGCTCCACCGTGTCCCGGAACTTCAGTTTCCACTACCTTCACATCGTCCATTCCCGGATAATTCGCTTTTACATCAAAAGCGCTCAATGCTGTTTGTTGATTGTCCGCATTATAGTCATAGATCGTACGTGGTTGTTTCCAGGAAGTTAATTGAATGAATCCATCATTAGATTTGATTCCATAAGACACTAAAACACTTCCACCTAAGCCACAACCTTCTACCGGTAATTTTATGGAAGCGAGGTTGCCGCTATGCAGGTTATATTGCTTTGCCCCGCCATTAATTCCATCAGAATAAGAAATGAACAGATAATCTTTGGAGCGCACCATTGAGGTAATCTTTTCTTTTCCTTCAGGTACTACCAGTTTTGCATTCGCTACACTGAAATTTTTCAGGTTGCTTTTGATGATCTTATATTGAGGCGCGTTTTCGTAAGTAAGCATATAAATATCATCCCCATCCA
>JBQCFO010000537.1:0-3676 GCA_051959055.1 Ginsengibacter sp.
ATGAAGCACCGACCACGCTAGCAGCCGCACTTTGAACTGTCCCTGCGAACACCGGCATCGTATGCTTGCTTCAACCTTATTCACCTTAGTAAAAAATCGATGCTCCTCAATGCTACCTTATTACCTTCTTAAAAATCCGGATATTCCTTTAAGTTAATAATGTAATAAGGTGGCTGTAAAAGAATTTGCCGGTTACTAAGGTTAGAAGGTTGAGCATCACTGGTCGGGGACACCCACCACGGAAGTAGTTGGAATGAGGCATTCTGAACTGGTCAGTGAAGGACATCGACCATGGAGAAGATTCAGAAAGACCTAACAGGTTTCAAAAACCTGTTAGGTCTATGGTTCACAATACCTGGGTGGAAATGAATAAGGAGGCGTTTGTGCCTGCAGGGGTGATTGATGCGTGGTATGTGGGCTGACCATTCTGAACTGGTCGGTGAAGACAGCGGCCATGGAGGAAATACATAAGCTTTGTTTATAACAACGCTTCCGCAATTTGCTCCCATTCTTTTTCTAAAGAAATTTCAGGCCGCTTTTTTCGTGCCTGCCTGTACCAATAATCTGCATTGGAAATATCACCTTCTTTCCTGTGAAGATAAGCATGGATCCAGGCAGCATCGTTATCATTGACATCCTGTATCAACATGTGCGCTTGTTGCCAATCACCTTTCGCATCAAACCATAATGCCTTTAAATGATCCTCCAGATTTGCAGGTGGTAAATTGACATTTAATGTTTGTTTAAACTCTTGAAGATTCATGTTATAAAATTAAACAAAGAAAATTTGTTTCAGTAAAGGAACAAATAAACAGGAAATTTAATTGGTATTAAATCATCTTCGTTTTTATCCAACAATTCCCGATTCCGAAAACGCAGTTCCTCATTTCGTAAAGGCAATTTTCATTTTAAAAATAGTTTCGCAGCCTCGTAAAAACACAGGTGGTACCAGTACTACATTTTATAACAATGAAAATTTTTAATATGCCGGTTTCTTCTTTTAAAAATATGTCAAAAGCTGTTTTATTGATAACGTTCTTTTCCTTTTACTTTTCTGTATGCCTGGCAAATGATGAGTATAATGGAAAAATAATTGGAAAAATAGTTTCTTCCGATGGCCAACCCGTAGCCTGGGTAAGTATTTCTGTAAAAAATACGTCTCTTTCTGCAATCTCAGACGAAGCGGGAACGTTTATTTTAAAGAATATAAAACCGGGAACCTATACTGTAGTTGCTTCCTGCACCGGATTTGAGCCGATTGAAAAAATGATAAATGTATCAGACGAGCAGGCATCTGAAATTGTATTTACCATTAAAAGCACCGCCAAACAATTAAATGAAGTAATCGTTGACGGCAGAAGAAGCCAAAACTTACAGGCAGTTGCTATCGGTAAGGTTCCAATTGCCGCAATGGATCTTCCTCAAAGCATTTCTATCATCAATCAAAATCTGATTAAAAACCAGCAATCACAACGTCTAAGCGATGTGATAAAAAATGTAAACGGTGTTTATCTTTCTTCTACCCGCGGCGGAGTGCAGGAAACTTTTGCAGCACGCGGCTACAGGATGTCCGATGATAATATGTATAAAGATGGGGCGCGTGTGAGCGCTGCTGTCATGCCCGAAATGAGCTCACTGGAACGTGTAGAAATTTTAAAAGGCAGTGCAGCTATTTTGTACGGAAGTGTGGCGCCAGGTGGTATTATCAATATGGTTACCAAAAAACCAAAGTTTGATTTTGGTGGCGATGTGTCTCTGAGAGCCGGAAGTTTCGCGCTGATAAAACCAACTTTTGATGTATATGGGCCGTTGTCGCAAAAGGTTGCTTACCGCATTAACGGCACCTACGAAAGCAGCGGAAGTTACAGAGATGACGTTTATTCCCGGAGGTTTTACATCAACCCTTCCTTGTTGTTCAATCTCAATAAAAAAACAACGTTACTCGTTCAGGTTGATTATTTGAACAGCAATTTTACTCCCGATTTTGGAACAGGCTCTTTAGATAATACGATCATTCCGCGTCTCCCTCGAAATACTTTTCAGGGAGTAAGCTGGCAGTATAATAAAATGACTCAAACCAGCGCTACCGCCGAACTAAGACACAAAATAAATCAAGAATGGTCTATAAACGCTTCAGCTTCTTATAATCTCTACAACAGGGATTATTATTCTACCGAAAGAATACAGGCAGTTGCAAATGGAGATTGGGCAAGGCCATTAAACAAAATTCAATCGGAAGATGCGTTTCTTTCAGGCCACGTCAACATCAACGGTAAATTTAAAACCGGCATTTTTAACCATACTTTGCTTGCCGGAATTGACGCCGACCGCGATGTTATTACCAACGGAGCTTTTGATAATCCGACGATTTATGACACGATCAACATTCTCGATCATTCAAAATTCAAGGCAAGAACGGATATGCCTGTTGCATCAAAAATAACCGAAACGAAAACACCTGTGAATCGCGGTGGCGCTTATATCCAGGATTTGATCAGCATTTCCAATAAAATAAAATTGCTTGCCGGAGTAAGATGGTCGGTCCAAAAAGCGCAACCGGTTCTAACGACAGATTTGAAAAAAGACACTACTGTTAAAGGTAATCCCAAAACGGATAAAGCATTTTCGCCTCGTTTCGGAATTGTGTATAAAGTATTGAAGCATACAGCAGTATTTGCAAGCTATTCCAACTCATTTAGTGTAAATAAAGGAACAGATGTATTTGGAAATGCGCTTCCGCCGTCCTTAATAGACCAGTATGAATTGGGAATAAAAAATGATTTTTTGAATGAAGCGCTTTCTGTAAATATCACTGCTTATCGTATTATCAATAATAACCTTGCTCAAACTGCACGATTCGCTGCAGATGGTGTAACTCCAAACAGCAATACCGCCTTCCAGGAATTAACCGGACAAACAACCAGCGATGGAATTGAACTGGATATTTCCGGCCATCCTTTCAAAGGACTTGAACTCATTGCAGGATACAGTTACAACAATATGCGGTATACAAAAACTGCCGATACAAAAGGAAGCTATGTAGAAGGTGAAAGACTGGTGGGAACGCCGGCAAATACAGCAAACGGCAGTGCATTTTATTCTTTTGGCAAAAAATTAAAAGGTTTGAAAATAGGTGCTTCACTGTTTTATACCGGCGACAGATTTGCAGGTTGGAATAATACAAAAGGACAGGCTCAAAATTATTCGCGTTTGATTCCGGTAAGCAGATTTACCACTCTTGATATTTCTGCAGGATATACTTTTAAGAATATTTCTTTATTGGCAAAAGTGAGCAATCTTACCAATACCTTCAACTATTATGTACATGAAAACTATAGCATTAATCCGATAGCGCCGCGACAAGTGATTGCTACTATCCGGTATAAATTTTAACATAACCTCATCCCTCAATCCCTCTCCAAAAGGAGAGGGAACTCATTAACCTAAATCCACCTTCTTACTTTCTTTTTATAATCCAGGTATGTTTTGTTAAATTCCCGTTCCAGGTATTTTTCTTCTTTTTTAATAACATATTCCTGGATGATCAAGATTAAAACAGGCAGCAAAATGATATGCCACCAGTTTCCAAAAAAGCAGGTGAATCCCAAATACAAAAAGATGAGCCCAAAATACATGGGGTTTCGGGAAAATTTATAAACTCCGGTTTGTTGTAGTG
>JBQCFO010000538.1:0-4173 GCA_051959055.1 Ginsengibacter sp.
GGATTATCGATTCCGCCAAAATGATGCGAGCCAGGATCGGCAGAGATATTACTGACAAATTGAAAATCATAACCTTCCAACAACGGAATATCCCAGTTAATATTTTTACCAAAACCCGGATCAAATTTATCTTGTAAAACTTTTTCACCCCATGTATAAAAAACTTTGATATTAATCGTGTTTCTTTTTGCCAAAAGACTGAAGAGTGGAGCATTATATTGGATTGGATGAGTGGTGATGATCGCTAATCTGATTGGCTTATTTTTCAAAATAAATAATTTTTCCGCTTTAAGTGAGGTTCGTTCGCAGGTTGTACAAGCCAAACTCTGTTCTCATTTTTCTAGTCAGGAATTTACCTCTGATAAATGTTTTCAATAAATTCTTTAAACGATGGGAACTAGTTAATTTTTTAATCCGTGAAAAATTATTCTTATGAATGACGTAAACTATTGCTGCCTGTCTATATTCTTCTAATGTTTGGTTATAAAATTGCCTGATTCTATCTCTTGTATACCCATGTGCTTCAAAAATGTTATAATCCCAGAACTTATTCGATTTTAAATCCGGAATTATTACGAGATCTTTTCTTACGATATGAGTGCTTCCATTTATGCCAAACATTTGTTTGTTTACCAATACGAAGGGTTTTCCTTCTTCATACATATACCCCTTGTTGATTCTCCAACCTGCGCAGTTTATTTTTTCCGAATGATTTACAAAATAGGACAACTGATTGGAAATTAAATCATCACTATCAATCCCCATTAAATAAGTGCATCCAAGTTCCTTTGCAAGTTTGCATCCATAAATAATTTTTTTTGCCTTATCCATCATTTTTTCCGCATAGTCCTTTGTGTAATATTTGGAAACATAACTTTCAAAGTCTTCAATTTCCGAAGAAGACAAGATTGGCAAATTGTACGGTAAATAAATTATGTTTGGATGATCGAAATTGATCAATGGTTTTTCATGGTAAACCACGATCAGCCTGAAGTTTTGATCAAGCTGGCCACAAATGGATCGTGCCGTGCGTTCAAAAAGTAAATTATCATAATTCCAGTCTTTGGAAACTTCTTTCGACTTAACGGGAACTATAAAACCAATCATAATGAGATTACCGGTTTGCTTTTGAAAAAATGATACTCTCCGTTCATTCCTACAAATGTTAATCCTTTCGTTGCATTCATTACCGATGTCTCACTTTCCGGATTAATCCAGTTATGTGTTTCAACCAATAAATTTTTAACTATACTCAGCCAACTTTCATAATTCCAGGTGAATAATTCGGTTTCACTTCCTTCAATATCCAGCTTTAAAAGATCAATTTTTTCCAGGTTATTTTCGTCAATTATTTCTCTTAAAGTGATTCCTTGTAATAGATCCGTTCCACTATTTTTTCTTACTTCCTTCACAATAAAAGATTCATTACCTCCATCTTTATTGATAATTTCTACAAGTGCCGGCTTATACCATAAAGCATTTCTGTAACATTTGACAGAAGAAAAATTTTTTGCATTTTTTTCTAAAATCTGAAAATTAGAATTATCCGGCTCTATTGCAAATAATTCTGCATCCGGATACTTCATTTTCAGATAACTTGTTGCCATTCCAATGTTGGCTCCTCCATCTATTATGACAGATGGAATGCTTGTAAAATCAACATTCAATTCTTCTCTTAAAAATATTTGTTGAAAAATCTGCCTGTCACTTGGTATATTTCTTAAAAAGACTTTTTGAGCATTATTTTTTACTCTTGCGAATAATATTGCTTTTCGCGGCATCAATAAGATTTGTCCTACAAAAAGAAGCGTATTTAAGATACCCATCTTTTGAAAATGCAATTGTAAGACTTTTACTTTTTTTAAGAAATTCATTCTTAATTTACTACTTTAATCAGTAAGTCTGCTAAACTCTTTGTTACCGCTTTTGCGGAATAAATGCCAAAACAATCTGAATCAATATTTGACGGCTCAAAATCAGACACCAATGATTTGTATTCTAAAAAAAATTCCCGGAATTCCATTTCAATATTGAAAATTCCATTTTCCCCTTCAAAAGGTAAAACCACACCAGCATGGGAATCATTGATAACATTCACCGCAGTACTTTCCTCATGCAACACCGCCAATATTGGCTTTTCTGCAAGTACCGCCTGGTAAACTTTGCTCGGTGTATAATGAGGTTCTGTGCTTCCCAGAATAAAAACTCCATCAGCGATATTCAAATGAACCAATACATCCAGGTAAGGAATTCTTTTTGGATATTCATAAACAACTGTTTGCCACAACGCATATTTTTCTGCGAGCGGTCTTATATTAAATCCTTCCGGATCATCCGGAGTTTTGCCTGTTCCAATAAAATGAAAAATAAGATTGCTAAATATTCCCGCCTGACCGTCGGGCAGGTCTTTATTTGCTGCAATAGATTTAAAAATCGCTTCCAAAGGCTTGTATGCTTTTGGCAACATCGCGCCTGCATAAACCAGTTGAATTTTTCCTTCTTTTTTTTGAAATAAATAAGGCTCAATTCCCAATGATTCTATTAGCTCATGGTCTTTTTTCTCGCCGCCATAAGGCATTGCACCACATACCGCCTGTGTTATCAAATGTGGATTCTTTTCCAAAACCGCCTGGTAATATCCTTCGGCTACTCCTGTAATTAATGATGCTTTTTTTACCGCAATTGGCTCTAAAAACTTTGCCAACTGACTACTAAACCAATGCCTGGAAAATATTTTATCGCTTCCGGGAAAATGATGCACCCACGGGTCAATATAATCTATCCCGTATTTTATACCTGTCGTTTCATGCAACAACCGGCCCAGTAATGCGCAATAAAAGGAAGGAATGGGGATATATAGAAAATCAAAATCTTCTTTATTTATCAGTTTACTGGCTTTCCCGTACAGTTGAAAAAAAGCACGAAGGCCAATATCACCCACCAATCTGGGTTTTGTTATTTTAAACGCTTTTACCTTCTCAATCCGTAAATTCTGTGGCAATAATTTGTGCAGATTCCAGTCCAATGTTTCTTCATACTAGTTTTCATGAACGGTCAGTATCACAGGTTCCCAGCCGAATGCCGGAAGATGCTGGGCAAACAATCGAGGCCGGTGTACACCTGCAAGATTGGAAGGTGGAAAATGTGGGTATAGGATGAGGATTTTTTTCATAACGCACCGGTTTCACTCAGACACCTGATCGTGATGCCAGGTTTTAATCAGCTTCACGGATTCTTCTTTCCAACTCCGGTTCCTGAAATGATTAAACCGTTTTTGCTTTTGCTCCTGAATCAAATCCTGGTTTTTCAATACCTCACGCATCACTTCTTCAAAACTATTCTCCTGGTAATCGAAACAGGTTCCATGCCCGGGGAAATCGTTTAACAATGCTTTCTGTGCAGGTGTATTGGTGGCAATGACGTATAAACCCGATTGCAGGTAGGCTAACATTTTATTTGAAACAGCCAGCTCATTGTTCCGGTCCTTTGCCGGTTCCAGTGCAAGGCCTATATCGTATCTGCTTAATGAACAGTGCAGTTCGGCCTGTGAAACCGGTGAATGAACTATAATGTTTTCATGTCCTTCCAATTCGCCTTCAAAAAACTCGTTGTTTATATTTCCAATCAAATGAAGTTCGACCTCATTCGATGATTTTACAAAAGTCAAAATTAGTTCAAGTCCCCGGCCTGCACTGATATTTTGTGAAAACCAAACCATCTTTATTCGTTCTGATTTTGCAGTGACCGGTGCTACAAATTCATCCGGCGGAAAGAAGTTTAAGACAGTAAACCAATGCTTATAATCGTCCGTTACATCCTTTTTCACTTCCTCCATAATCAGCGGAGCCGCAAAAGATACGTAATTCATTTTCGTAAGCATCTCTTGCATCAGTTTACGCGACAAATTTTGTAAATGCCCGTTATTCCCCTCTCCCGGATGATAATCTTCTACATCGAAGCCTGCATTGCAATTAAATTTCGTAGCAGCAAAAGCTGTGGCATACAAGGCGCCGGGATTATGGCCAATTACCCAATCCGGTTTTGAAGCTTTATCCAGGTTTTTCATGATGAGCCTGCTTCTCCTGCTTACCGCATTTGCCAATATCCTGTCTGAACTGAAAAGCAAAATAAGTTTCCGGCTTATTTGTTCGTTTACTGCAGAAAGGAGCCATG
>JBQCFO010000539.1:0-7207 GCA_051959055.1 Ginsengibacter sp.
TATTTTTTCAATCTTCATCCAAAGGTCTTTATTATCGAGAATCAGTTGTTTCATTTTAGTAAACAGTCGAATGATTTGAATGTTCACCTGGATTGCCGTTTCAGAATTTAAGACGCTTGAAAGCATTGCTACACCTTGTTCGGTAAATGCATACGGAAGTTTTCTGGTTCCACCTCAGGAACTTGATATGCCAATTTGGTATATCAAGTTTTGAAATTCTTCTTTTGAAAGTTGAAACATAAAATCTTCGGGAAATCTCAATAAATTCCTTTTAACAGACCGATTTAATTGAGCCGTTTCTACTCCATACATTTCAGCTAAATCCTTGCCCAGCATTACTTTCTGTCCGCGGATAATAAAAATTTTCTCGACAATTGTTTCTTCAGAAACACTGACAACCGGTAAAGTAGATTTTGGCATTATTTGTTTGTTTACTGTTGAATAATTTCTCTAAGGTCACAAATTGTGACCTTAGAACCGCAGTATTTTGTTTGATACCACAATTTGGAATATCAAAACGAAGGACTTTTATGAAATTTGATATTCCAATTTGGAATATCAAATTTGCTTTTCCAACTTGAAGTCACAAAATGTGACTTCAAGTTCTTTCGTCTTTCTCGCTTATTTCAAAATAAAAAATCACTTTAAATGTTCGTTTGCTGCTCTAAAGTCGCAACGTGCCACGTTAAAATCTGTCAATGTTTGATATCGCAGATTGTGATATCAAAAAAAATCAACGCATCTTGAGTCGCAATTTGCGATTTCAAATTTACCCTTCCACACTTTCCAATTCTTTCTCAACAGCGGGCAACTTCCGTGGTGCAAATTTTTTCACCTGCTCTGCAATGTGTTTGATATGTTCCGGGGTTGTACCACAACAGCCGCCTACAATATTTACGAAACCTTCCTTTGCCCATTCCTCCAAAATATGAGCAGTTTCTTCCGGTTGCTCATCATATTCCCCAAAAGCATTCGGCAAACCTGCATTGGGATAAGCCGAAGTATAGCAATTTGCTATTTCGCTTAATTCTTCAATGTGTGGACGCATTTCTTTTGCGCCAAGCGCGCAGTTTAATCCAACACTAATCGGGTTTGCATGAGAAACAGAAATGTAAAATGCTTCCAGGGTTTGTCCGCTCAACGTTCTGCCGCTCGCATCAGTGATGGTTCCGCTGACCATGATTGGCAGTTCTTCTTTTTTTGAATCTCTGAAATACTTTTTAATTGCATAAATCGCAGCTTTTGCGTTCAGCGTATCAAAAATGGTTTCTATCAATAAAAGGTCAACTCCACCATCGACCAAACCACTTATTTGTTCATAATAAGCATTGGCAACTTCATCAAAAGTTACTGTTCGAAAACCAGGATTATTAACATCAGGAGAAAGGCTCAAAGTTTTATTTAAGGGACCGATTGCCCCTGCAATGAACCGAGGCCTCACCCCCGACCCCTCTCCTGAGGAGAGGGGGGAAGAATAAAATTCATCAATTGCTTTTCGCGCGCATTGCGCTGCAGCAACGTTAAGTTCATACGCCAGCGATTGCATGTCATAGTCGGCCTGCGCAATAGAGGTGCTGCTGAAAGTATTGGTCTCAATAATATCTGCTCCTGCATCTAAATAGGACTTGTGAATTGCCTGGATTATTTGCGGTTGCGTGAGGCTAAGCAAATCATTATTTCCTTTTACGTCTTTGTGCCAATCTTTAAATCTTTCCCCACGATAATCTTTTTCTTCCAGCTTGTATTGTTGAATCATCGTTCCCATGGCGCCATCAATAATTAAGATGCGTTCGTTGAGACATTCCTGAATTGTTTTTTTCATCTTTAAAAAATTATTTTAATAAAATATTTTTCGTTTTTTTTAATGGAATGGTTTGTGGTTTTCTTAATAAAATATGTAACCATGTATAACCTAAAATTCCTGAAACCAGCGAGGCAAGAAGGATAGATATCTTTGATTCCGTTATGATGATTTCATCGGAATAAGCAAGCAAAGTGATAAAAATGGACATAGTAAAACCAATCCCTGCTAAAAATCCAATGCCCAAAACCTGTTTCCATTTTAAGCCTAACGGTAATGCACAAATGCCGGTTGCAACCGCAATAAAACTAAATAAAAAAACACCTAACGGCTTGCCGATAATTAACCCTGCAAAAATTCCGAGGCTTCCTGGTTCAGCCAAACCGGTATCCCATCCTTTGCCAAAAACAATAGCCGTATTTGCGAGAGCGAAAAGCGGAAGTATAATCAAAGCCACCGGCTTGTGCAGCCAATCCTGCAACTGATATGAAAGGGAAGTTTTTTCTCCTTTGCCAAACGGAATTGCAAAAGCCAGCAAAATTCCGGCAAGTGTAGAATGAACACCGGAATGAAGCATAAAATACCACATGGCAACTCCACCGACGATATAAAGAATAAGAAAATTAATTTTCAAATAATTGAAGAGAAGAAGGATTGCGAAAATCACTAAAACAATGAAAAGATTCATCAGGGATAATGAGGCGGTATAAAAAATAGCGATCACCCAAATTGCACCCAAATCATCTATCACGGCGATGGCTGTAAGCAAGATTTTTAAAGACGCCGGAACGCGATTTCCCAAAAGAGAAAGAATGCCGATGGCAAAAGCAATATCCGTTGCCATCGGAATGCCTGCACCAGATTGTGTAACAGTTCCATAATTAAAAAAAGCAAAAATTGCAGCAGGAATTATCATTCCGCCAACGGCGGCAAAAACAGGCAACATCGCGTTTTTTATGTTGGAAAGTTCGCCAACAAAAATTTCTCTTTTTAATTCAAGACCAATTAAAAAAAAGAAAATCGCCATCAAACCTTCATTAATCCAATTCCCGGTTGATAGGCCCGCAAATTTCAAATGCCAGAAATTCAAATAAGAATCGCTAACAGATGAGTTAGCAAGCAAAAGAGAAATGACTGTGCATACTATCAGCAGCACGCCTCCTTTTTCGCTTTCAAAAAAATCATTGAACAATTTTGTTAGCCTCATTTCACTTCAGTTATCATTGAAAAATCATTTTCAAAAAAACAAACCGAAAGTTGAATCTTCCAATAAATAATTAAACGAAATTTTTATAATCCTGTAGAAAAATGCAGAATGTTTTCGTTTATTAGTTCGATTAAAGTTGAAACAACTTTTGATAAAATCACGGGCTGAACAATAAACAAATCCACCCGTAAAGGGCGTAAAATTAGCATAAAGAGCGGAATATAGCAAAATCAGTTTGATAAAAGCGAAACGGCACTCACTTACGCAATAGGTAAAATCGGGAATACCTTCTTTTGCAAAAGACTAATTTTGTAAATCGCTTTACTTTTTGAAACTCATCTGATGCTTACACAAAATTCACACTCATCGATGGAAGAGCAATTCCACCGGCTTCATCATCATAACGGGCTTCTCGTTCTTCCGAATATCTGGAACCCTTTAGGAGCGAGGCTTTTGGAAGAAACAGGTTATAAAGCGGTGGCGACAGCCAGCGCGTCTGTCGCTTATGCAAACGGATTCCAGGATGGCGAGAAGATTCCTTTTGAAGAATTGATTTTTATTCTGAAACGAATTGTAAAGAGCGTAAATATTCCGGTAACGGCAGATGTCGAAAGCGGTTATGCAACCAATAATTCCGTTTTAAAAGAAAACATAAAAAAGCTGGTTGATATAGGAATTGCAGGAATCAATTTTGAAGACAGCCATCATGATGAGCAAAAATTGTTTTCAAAAAACGAGCAGTCAGAAAAAATAAACCTCATTAAAACAACCGCATCACAAAAGGGAAGCAATCTGTTTGTTAATGCAAGAACAGATGTTTTTATCAAGCAAAATCATTTGTCAAAAGAACAAAAATTGACGGAAGCGATTGAAAGAGGAAACGCGTATAAGGATGCGGGTGCAGACGGTTTTTATCCCATTGTTTTAAAAGAAAAAGAAAGCATCAAGACAGTGATTGAAGAAGTTTCATTGCCGGTCAATATTTTAATGCTTCCGGGAATTCCGGATTTCGCTACGTTGAAACAGATCGGCCTTGCAAGAATCAGCCTTGGTCCTGGATTTTTAAAATTTTCCGTAAACTCAATGAAAAATATTGCAGAAAAGTTATTGCGATTTGAAGGACTGGAAGAAATCACCAGCAACCCGGTTACAAGCGATTATTTGAAAAATTTAATTTCTAAAAAATAAAAGATGGAAAGACGAATTAACATTATGCAATTAGAACCAAACGCTTATAAAGCGATGTCTGGTTTGGAACAGTATATCAGAAGTACAAAACTACCTGCGTTGCTGCGCGAACTGATTAAAATCAGGGCTTCTCAATTGAATGGTTGTGCTTATTGCATTGATATGCACACGCAGGAAGCGCTCAAACTCGGAGAAAACCAGCGTAGAATTTTTGCTTTATCCGCATGGAAAGAATCGCCATTATTTTCAGAAGAAGAAAGGGCAGTTTTGCAATTGACAGAAGAAGTAACGTTGATTTCAAAAGATGCTTTAAGCGATGAGGCTTACAACAATGTGTTGAAATACTATGGTGAAAATGAATTGGCACAAATCATTATGCAGGTAGTTATAATTAACATGTGGAACAGAACGGCTGTTTCGACAAACCAGATTTTTGAACCGGCTTCCTGAGCGGGTTCGTTTGAAGAGCCGATATGATTTTGGTCATAAAAACACCCGACGTTTTTTAAATTGATAATTTTGCTGTCTTTAATTTTTAATTAAATTATTTGAATTTGTCACAGGAAAAAAAAGACATACAGGATATAGAAGACATCAAATTACTCGTCGATACTTTTTATGATAAAGTCAGAGAAGATAAATTGATCGGGCCTGTTTTTGACGAAAGAATTCAAAACCGCTGGCCCGAACATCTTGCAAGAATGTACACATTTTGGCAAACGGTTTTATTGGGCGAACATACGTATTATGGAAGCCCTTTTCCGCCACATGCACAATTGCAGGTAGAGCAAATTCATTTTGAAAGATGGCTGTCTTTATTTGCAGAAACTTTAAACGGATTATTTTCAGGCGAAGTAGCTAAAGAAGCGATGTGGCGAGCTAACAAAATGGCCGTAATGTTTCAATATAAAATCGAACATTACAAGAATAATCCTACAAAAAGCCTTATATAAAATTCAGTAAACGAATAAATACATTGATTTTTCATTTCACTGAATCGAAGCGGATTGTTTTTCAAAATATTAATTAACAAAAAAGAAATTAGGGTTGTTTTTCGTATAAATAATTGCCATAAAATCATTCAAACTCAGTCTGAATAAGGAACTGAAATAAATACTATTTGGGATTTATAAACGCAGCACATAATTTTGCGGGCATTGAAACATGCAATTTATAAGCCCTGAATGATTCAAAAGAATATTTTTAATAGTGGCATTCCCATATCAGTTTCTCTAAAACCTACCTTAGAAGCAGAAAATATACGTCCCCCGTTTACGCAAAATAAAAAACGTCTTTTTACGATTGCTTCTATGGCAGTTTTGGTGGCAATTACCATTAGTTTGGTCGCTAAGTTTTTAATTTACCTGATTTATTTTATTACTAACGTTTCGTTCTATGGGAAATTTGCAATTGCTCATGTTACGCCTGCCGAAAACACTTTAGGATGGTGGGTAATTCTGATACCGGCTATTGGCGGATTTATTGTAGGCCTGATGGCGCTATATGGTTCCAAAGCAATTCGTGGCCACGGAATTCCGGAAGCTATGGAGCAAATATTGACCAATCAAAGTAAGATAAAACCAACGATTACGTATTTGAAACCGATTTCCTCGGCTATTGCGATCGGCACCGGTGGCCCGTTTGGTGCGGAAGGGCCTATTATTGCAACTGGCGGCGCACTAGGTTCAGCGCTTGGACAAATTGCCCGTATTTCTCATAACGAACGAAAAATTTTACTTGCATCCGGAGCTACTGCGGGTATGGCGGCTATATTTGGAACGCCAATAGCCGGCATTTTCCTGGCGATAGAATTATTGTTATTTGAATTTTCGCCGCGCTCCATGATACCTGTGGCTTTAGCTTGCATTACCGGAGCGGCAGGACATCATTTTTTGTTTGGTGCAGGGCCGGTTTTTCCTGTTGGCCATTTAATAGAAATTCCCTCAAATACGGCTCTTTTTACTTACAGTATTTTGGGAATAGTCATGGGGTTTATTTCTGTATTTACGACTAAAATCGTTTATTATATTGAAGATGGATTTGAAAAACTTCCGGTTCATTGGATGTGGTGGCCCGCTATTGGAGGCCTTTTCGTCGGAATTATCGGATATTTTGCACCCAGAACTTTAGGTGTTGGTTATGAAAATATTACGGATGTGCTGTCAGGAAGCCTCACGTTGAAAGTTGTTTTTGCTTTATGCATTTTCAAATTTATTTCATGGGCTGTGGCGCTTGGTAGTGGCACTTCAGGCGGAACTTTGGCACCTTTGCTTACGATTGGCGGCGCTGCAGGCGTTTTGTTGGGAAGTGGAATTCTTCACTTTTTTCCACATTCAGGAATTACTTTATCGCTTGCTGCTTTGGTGGCTATGTCGGCCATGTGTGCAGGTGCATCGAGGGCGCTACTTACTTCCATTATTTTTGCTTTGGAAGCTACCGGTCAGTCGAATGCCTTATTACCTCTTTTAGCCGCGTGTATTGGTTCTTATATTGTTTCGTTTTTTATCATGGAAAATACCATCATGACAGAAAAAATAACACGTCGTGGTGTAAAAACTCCTGATTCTTACGAACCCGATATTTTGGAAGCCATCAATGTAAAACAGGTTATGAGCGAGAATGGTTTAATGCTTGGGGAAGACAACACAATTGGTGAAGTGCGCGACTGGCTTGAAAAAGAGACCGATTACAGCAGTAATTATTTTATCATTGTAAATAAAGCGAATGAATTTCGCGGCATTATCAGTTCGTCTAATTTATTCAGCAATCATCACAAGCCCAGTCTTCCCGTAGGCTCTTTAATTAAAAGAAATAGTATTTCTATTGGCGTTGACAGCAGCCTGAGAAGTGCAGTTGAATTAATGGCGAAAGAAAATATAGATTTATTACCGGTCACTTCCAATGAAAACACCATGATTGGTATTCTTTCTTATAAGGATATCATCTCTGCTTACAAATCCGATATTGAGAATTTTGTAAAAAAACAACCGGCTATTTCATTGAAAAGAAAC
>JBQCFO010000540.1:0-4156 GCA_051959055.1 Ginsengibacter sp.
CAGTTTGATGTGGATTATGATATGTTCAAAAGAGAATTGGGGTATGTAAAAACAGATCCAAAAGCTGATTTTCAGGATGAAGAAAGTGAAGAATTTGAAGAGGAAAGAAAATCCTATTCCCAGCAGCAAAGGCCAACAAAAAGTACTACCACACAAACAAAAACCAAAACTCCGGTACTGGATAATTTTGGTAGAGATATTACACGCCTTGCTGAAATGGGCACCCTTGATCCGATTGTGGGAAGGGAGACAGAAATTGAAAGAGTTTCACAAATTCTCAGCCGTCGCAAAAAGAACAATCCGATTTTAATCGGCGAACCTGGGGTGGGTAAAACTGCCATTGTTGAAGGTCTTGCCCTGCGCATCATTCAAAGAAAAGTAAGCAGGGTGTTGTTTGATAAAAGAGTTGTTTCTCTTGATCTTGCAGCATTGGTTGCGGGTACAAAGTACCGTGGCCAGTTTGAAGAAAGAATGAAAGCGATTATGAATGAACTGGAAAAAAACCGCGATGTAATTTTATTTATTGATGAAATACATACTATTGTAGGTGCAGGCGGAGCAAGCGGTTCACTCGATGCTTCCAATATTTTTAAACCTGCTTTGGCACGTGGAGAACTTCAATGCATAGGCGCTTCTACATTGGACGAATACCGGATGTACATCGAAAAAGACGGCGCATTAGACCGTCGTTTTCAAAAGGTAATGGTAGAACAACCAAGCGTTGACGAAACAATCGAAATCCTTAACAATATTAAGAGCAAATACGAAGATTACCACAATGTAATTTATGATCATGAGGCAATAGATGCATGTGTAAAACTCAGCGATCGTTATATGACGGATCGTTTATTGCCAGACAAAGCAATTGATGTGCTGGATGAAGTAGGTGCAAGAGTGCATTTGAAAAATATCAATGTTCCACAGGAAGTGATTGAACTGGAGAAAAAAATTGATGACATCAAACACGAAAAAAATAAAGTTGTAAAAAGCCAGCGCTTTGAAGAAGCCGCTTCACTTCGTGATACAGAAAAACGGTTGCAGGAAGAACTCGAAAAAGCAAAGTCAGATTGGGAAGAAGAAAGCAGGAATAAAAGATATCCGATCAATGAAGAAGCGATTGCGGAAGTAGTAAGCATGATGACTGGCATTCCTGTGAAGAGAATGGTGCAGGAAGAAACAGACAAACTGCGCAAAATGGGTGATGATCTGAAAGGAGCTGTGGTTGGTCAGGACGAAGCTATTTCTAAAGTGGTAAAAGCGATTCAGAGAAATCGGGTTGGACTGAAAGATCCGAAAAAACCAATTGGCACATTTATATTCCTTGGCCCTACTGGTGTAGGAAAGACAGAAATGGCGCGGGCTCTGGCAAGATATATGTTTGATAGCGAAGACGCGCTCATCCGCATTGATATGAGTGAATACATGGAAAAATTCACGGTATCCAGGTTAATAGGAGCACCTCCGGGATATGTGGGTTATGAAGAAGGTGGCCAATTAACAGAGAAAGTAAGACGTAAACCCTATTCTGTAATCCTGTTGGATGAAATTGAAAAAGCGCATCCGGATATTTACAATATTTTGTTGCAGGTTTTGGATGATGGTATTCTGACAGATGGTCTTGGAAGGAAGATTGATTTTAAAAATACTATGATCATCATGACTTCCAACATTGGTGCAAGACAATTGAAAGATTTTGGTGCAGGTGTTGGTTTTACTACCGCATCGAGGATTCAAAATGCAGAGGAAAACAACAAGGCGGTGATTGAAAAAGCCTTGAAGCGTACTTTCAGCCCTGAGTTTTTAAACAGGATAGATGATGTGGTTATTTTCAATTCTCTTTCAGAAGAAAACATTTTCTCTATCATAGATATACTCATGAAAGGTGTTACAAAAAGACTGGACAACCTTGGTTTAAAACTGGAACTATCAGAAGAAGCAAAGAAATTTATTTCAGAGAAAGGATATGATTCGCAATTTGGTGCAAGGCCTTTGCATAGAGCGATTCAGAAATACCTGGAAGATCCTTTGGCTGAAGAAATTTTGAATATGCATGTGAAAAGCGGAGATGTACTGATTGCTTCTCTGGACAAAGAGAATTCAAAAATTACGTTTGAAGTAAAGCAAAGTCCTGTTCAGAAAAAGAAATCTGAAGTTTAATTATTCAATTTCATAAATTTAATGCCATCGCGAAAACGGTGGCATTTTTTTTTAACATAAATCTCCTTACCATTATATCTGATACTTATCTGACAACTAATTCAGTAAACAAAGAAATACAAGTGATTTTCATTTTTTGATTTGTTTGCAGTTTGCTTTTAATTTTTTGTCCTTTCTTTTTTTTGTGCCATTTTTGTACTCATGTTTCCAAAAATAATTATAACGATTGATGGCTTTTCTTCCTGTGGCAAAAGCACGCTGGCAAAGCAGTTGGCCCAAAAATTAAACTACACTTATATTGATAGTGGCGCTATGTACCGGGCAATCACCTTATATTTTTTGAGAAATAATATTGATCGTTCCAGCGACAAAGAAATCCGACATGCGCTTCAAAATATTTCTCTTGAATTTATTCTGAATAAGCACTCCGGAAATTCTGAAATTTATCTGAATGGTGAAAATGTTGAATACATTATCCGTGACCTGGTAGTGGCAGAAAAAGTAAGTGAAGTTGCGGCTCTAAAAGAAGTGCGCACATTTGCAGTAGCTGCTCAACAAAAAATGGGAATCAATAAAGGCATCGTAATGGATGGAAGGGATATTGGAACCGTGGTCTTTCCCAATGCTGAAGTAAAAATTTTATGGTTGCGGACGAAGCAGTAAGAGTTGAAAGAAGATTTGCTGAAATTTTTGACAAGAATCCCAATATTTCTTTAGATGAAATAAAAACCAACATCGCCATGCGCGATTATATTGATTCAAACAGAAAAGTAAGCCCACTGCGCAAAGCGGATGATGCTATAGAACTTGACAACACGAATCTTACCGAAAAGCAGCAATTGGATTTTGCATTGAGACTGGTTAGAAAAGTTTGTGAGCCCGTTTTGTAGAATAAAAACATCTAACAACTTACTATTTTGAATAAATATTTTTCTCTTATGAATTGAACCTTATCCTGCAATCAGCCTGCCTCCCGAATACAAAGTGAGAATATCTGCATTATCTTCTGTTAAGCAAAACTGAATATCTTTTTCTAAACCAAAATTCATTAAGCGGTGATAATGAGAAGCATTTTTTTCTTTCATAAAACCTAATAAATCGCCATTTGCTTGCAGGTATATCGTTTCAGCAATTTGTGAAGCATCGCAATTAATGTCAAAATCTTCTTTTATCCGATTGATTACCGCGCCTGCAAAAAGTGTGTCTTCTATGTTTATCCTGTTTTTCCATGCTGCGCAGGCAAGAATTACATTCGATTTTTGATTTACCAAATACTCGCACACTGCAGAAATATTGCAAAAAGAACCTGTTATAATTCCCTTCGCATTCGCAGCGAGGGCCACATGTAACAGTTTCGTTCCATTGGTTGTAGTAAGCACCAGAGTTTTTCCTTTTATAAAATTTGCAGTGTACTGTAAAGGAGTATTTCCATATTGCAATCCTTCAGCAATTTTTCCATCCCGTTCGCCTGCAGTAATCACTTCCATTTGTTTGCCCAATTTGATGCAATCAGCCACACTGTCAACAGGAATTACAGCTTTGGCACCATTGTATAATGCAGCGGCAATCGTAGAAGTGGCGCGAAGAATATCAATGATCACCACCGTGCTGTTGCTGATGTCATAGAGCTTCAAAAGGGACGGCGATAAAACCGTATTCAGAGAGGGGGCTTTACTTTTTTTTGAGGTCATTTAATTAAAAAATTACTTGCTTTTATTTATTCAAAAGGCATTTTTACCACTTTTGCCGGTACCAGTTTTTCTCTTATTTTAATAAAAACTTTGGTATCAATTTTTGAATAGCTCACATTTACATATGCCATCGCTATTGCTTTTTGAAGCGATGGAGATTGGGTTCCGCTTGTAACACGTCCAATTGTTTCCCCTTCGTCATTCTGAATTTCATAATCATGCCGTGGAATTCCTTTTTCCAGCATTTCGAGGCCGATTAATTTTTGTTTGATCCCGTCTGCCTTTTCTTTAGCCAGAATATCTTTTGC
>JBQCFO010000541.1:0-2508 GCA_051959055.1 Ginsengibacter sp.
CGGGTTGTCAATGAACTGTCATGGGATTTTGAAAGTAAAAAACTAATAGCATTTTACAAAATAATTCTTAGCTGAAATTAAATACTTTTCATAACTTAAATCTGTTTAAAAGGCTTTTTTGAATTGAACCGCCAGTTTGAACGATACATGCAAATCATATTTCTTGCTCTGGATCTCATTGCATTAAATATTACTTTCCTCATCTGCCAGCTTTTCTTAACAAAAAGCCTTCACTCAGATGCAACAGATGCTTATTTCAGATATGTAACAGTTGCAAATGCATCATGGTTGCTTCTTGCCTTTTTTTTCAGAACTTATTCCAACAACCTTATTTTAAATTTCGAAAATTTTACAAAAAGAACGATTCAGATATATTTATTATGGATGATCTCAGTACTTATTTATTTGTTTTTTTCGCGCGAGCTTATTGTTTCAAGGTTATTTATTATTGCCACGACTACCGGCTTTGGATTGGGCTTACTGGTAAACAGATTTATTTATTTAGGTATTTTTAAATATTTTAGAAACAGCGATTTTCTTACAAAAAAAGTTATCATTCTTGGATACAATGATACTGCAAAAAAACTGGCAACGTACTTTGAACAGGATGGGCTGAACATAGAAATCATCGGTTATATCGAAGATGAAGAGAATATCCAGGAATTATCTCATTATCCCGTTTTTGGAGATATTGATAATGCATTACAGATTGCCAAAGATCTTAAAGCTCAGGAAATTTTTTCGACCATTACACCCGAACAAAATAATGACATTTACGAATTGATGTTTCAATCGGAAAAAGAATGTATCCGCTTCAGAATAGTTCCGAATCTTTCTATGTTTATTACCAGGGAAGTGCACATAGAGTATTATGGAGAATTGCCTATACTTGCCTTGCGAAAAGAACCTCTTGATGATGTCGGAAATCGCATAAAAAAAAGAGCCTTAGATGTAATTGTAAGTTTATTAGTAACCATTTTTATTCTTTCGTGGCTCATTCCGATTATAGGCATATTGATTTTTCTAGAATCAGGAACACCTATTTTTTTTAAGCAATTACGAACCGGAAAAAATAAAAAACCTTTTTATTGCTGGAAATTCAGAAGCATGAAAAAAAATAAAGATGCTGATCTCAAACAGGCAACACGCAATGATAACAGGGTTACTTTTTGGGGCAGAATTTTACGTAAAACAAGTTTGGATGAATTCCCTCAATTTCTAAATGTATTGAAAGGTGAAATGAGTCTTGTTGGCCCGCGCCCACATATGATAAAACATACATCAGACTATTCAAAATTAGTAGATGAGTATATGGTACGGCAATTTATTAAGCCTGGCATTACCGGCTGGGCACAAATAAACGGCTTTCGTGGAGAGATTCATAATCCTGAGCAGATAAAAATGCGGGTGAACAAGGATCTATGGTATCTTGAAAACTGGACTCTTATGCTGGATATAAAAATTCTATTTCTCACAGTTTATTATGTTTTCAGAGGTGATAAAAAAGCATACTGATAAAGGTACAAAGTCGTAACAAACTTTTCTCACATCTTTCATACGAAAAAAATAAGAAACGGTTTCAACAATATTGAAAATTCCCTACTTTTTATTTTATAAAATCGGTAATTTTAAAGGACAAAAACGAGTGCCAAACTTTAATTTTCCGAATTATTTACACCCCCAAATACCTTGATTATGGAACAAGATACTATATTAAAAGAATTAAATAAGATTTTCATCAAAGTATTTGAGGATGATTCAATACAATTAAACGAAAACACCACTACGGCTGATATTGAGGCCTGGGATTCTTTGAATCACATCCAAATGATAACAGCAGTGGAAAAACATTATAAAATTCGTTTTAATCTAAATGAACTACTGAATTTTAGAAATGTAGGAGATTTATGTAGATCAATTCAGGCAAAATAAGCTTTATCTGGCTTATAACTTTTTACTCTTTTCCGGTTTTATAGCGAGCCCAAGAAAACCTTTCTTTAATGTTGTTTACTTCGATAATTTATTTCCTGTTTCTCGCGGGATCGATTGTAGCTTATTATTTAATTCCTGCGAAGTATCGAACTTTCTTTTTGATTGTCATCAGTATTTGGTTTTATATGTACGTGAAACTGTCGTACATATTTATCATACTTTTTGTTATCTTAATTAATTATTGGCTTGGAATTCTTATATAGAAAAGTGAAAGTAAACAAAGAAAAAACACGTTTTTTTATTTTGGCCTCCTGGCCAATTTATCAGTTCTTATTTTTTTCAAGTATTGGGACTTTTTAATGCTAAATTTGTTTGAATTATTTGGCTGGCTTGATATAAACAATTCAGTTTCTCCCCCATTTCTGGATATAGCTTTGCCAATTGGGTTATCCTACTATATTTTTCAAACTATCGGCTATATTACTGATATAAAAAGAGGAACGATAAACGCTGAAACCAATTTTTACCGGTTTACTTTATTCACCATCTACTTTCCAAAACTACTAGTTGGTCCGA
>JBQCFO010000542.1:0-6039 GCA_051959055.1 Ginsengibacter sp.
TTTATTTTGTGTTTGGCGTGTTCGGTTAGTTCATAATAATCGCCGCGAAAACCCACCACTTTTTCTTTCACATTTACACGGTCTTTACGTGCTAATCTATCAGCCTGTAAACCCCCGCAAAAAATGGTAAACCGGCTGCGATATGTTTTTTTATTGGTCGAAATAACATTGATATCATTTTCTTTTTGAAAAGAAATTGCTTCTGTATTCAAAGCAAGCACACTTTCGGGATTCAGATTTAAGGCAATTCCCACCATTTTATCGGTTGCTTTTACATAATCAATAATGCCGGTGCATGGTACCCAAATGCCCGCTATTCCTGCACAAAATGGTTCATGTTCTTTAATTTGTTCCGCATTTATTTTTTCAATTCCTTCAATTCCATTTTCAATCCCGGTATTAAAAATTTTATCCAAAAAAGGAAGTTCTGATTTATCTGAGGCTACTACAATTTTTCCACATACATCATGCGGAATATTATTTTCTTCTGCAAATTTTACCAAGGCTTTTCTTCCTTCTACACAGTTTTTTGCTTTTAAAGAACCAGGTTTATAATACAATCCTGAATGCATTACGCCGGAATTATTTCCTGTCTGGTGCGCTGCGAGATGAGACTCTTTTTCAAGAAGAATAATTTTTAAAGAAGGGTGATGTTTTTGCAATTGATAAAAGGTAGCAGCACCTACAATTCCGCCGCCGATTATCGCTATATCAAAAAGTGCGTTTTCCAATATTGTAAAGAATTTTAAATAAAATGAATCATTGATTTTCAAAAGAGAAAAAACCAATAAAAGTTTGTTTGCTGGTGCAAAGATAAATGTTGCAAAAGAGTTCTTCTTCATTTCAGCCATTATAAACTATCATTCGCCTAATGGTCGGTGAGGATACCGCCATGGCAGGTGCCCGCGGTTGGTGTCCTCACCGACCGGCTACAATTTGTCATGAGAAAATTTTTAATCGCTTATTTTAAAATTTTTTACCTTGCTTTTTCACAACACTTTTATTCTTGCACTATTCATCAAAATATAATTTATGAAATCGCTGAAACTACTTGCGTCTTTTCTTTTAATTTTTTCTTCTTCTCTTTGTGCGCAGCAAAATTTAAAAGACACTTTGCCTGTTGACCCAAATGTAAAAATCGGCAAACTGAGTAACGGGCTCACTTATTACATTCGAAAAAATGAAAAACCTCAACAAAAAGTAGAATTGCGTTTGGTAGTGAATGCAGGATCTATTCTTGAAAATGAAGACCAGCAAGGATTGGCGCATTTGAGTGAACACATGGCTTTTAATGGCACTACTCATTTTAAAAAGAATGACATTGTTTCATTTCTTCAATCGATTGGTGTTGCTTTTGGAAGCGATTTGAATGCTTATACCAGCTTTGATGAAACGGTTTATATACTTCCAATTCCTACCGACAAACCTTCCAACATTGAAAAAGGATTTCAAATCCTGGAAGATTGGGCGCATAATGTTACTGACAAGGCCGAAGATATCGACGCGGAGCGACCGGTAGTTTTGGAAGAAAGCCGTTTGGGAAAAGGCGCGCAGGACCGGATAAATAAACAAATTTATCCGTTGTTGTTTGCAAATTCCCTATATGCAAAACGCCTTCCAATCGGAATAGACAGCATTGTAAAAAATGCGCCTTATTCTGCATTGAGAAGTTTTTATAAAGACTGGTACCGCCCGGATTTAATGGCTGTAATAGTCGTTGGCGACATCGAACCTGCAAAAGCAGAATCGTTAGTCAAAAAATACTTTGGACAACTTAAAAATCCGGCAAATGAAAGGCTAAGAACTTATGCAGAAGTACCATCTTATGAAAAAAGTGTGGCAAAAGTGGTTACTGATAAAGAGGCGACAAGCTACTCTTTCCAGGTTCATTATTCCATGGAAAAAACGCCACCGGTTGCAACACTTGGTGAGTACAAACATGATTTGGTGAAGGATATTTTTTCTGACCTTTTGAATCAGCGCTTACGTGAACTAACACAACAGGAAAATCCACCTTTTGTATATGCGGCTTGCGGATTTTCTTCTGAAGCGCGTGGCTACGAAGCTTTTGAAGCCTTTATTGGCACTGGAAACAGCGATAGCCTTCGTGGTTTAAAAGCATTTGAAGTAGAATTGGAAAGAGTAAAAAAATATGGTTTTACCAAGGATGAATTAGACCGTTCAAAAGCTGATATGTTGAATTACATGGAACGCGCGTTTAACGAAAAAAATAAAACCGAATCAGCCAATTATGCGGCAGAATATATTCGTAATTTTTTGACAAAAGAACCGATTCCCGGCATTGCCAATGAATACAAATATTACAAAGAATTACTGCCACAAATCACCGTTGACGAAGTAAATGCAATAGCAAACCAGTTGAGTAAAAATTCCAACCAGTTTATCGCACTTACCGGCCCTGAACCTTCAGCTGGCAACACTTTACCAAGCGATGCAGAAATTCTTGCTGTTCAATCAGAAGTAGAGAAAATGGATATCAAGCCGTATGAAGAAAAAACAGTTTCGGCTACCTTGCTAAATGAAATGCCGAAAGCCGGAAAGATTACTGCAACGAAAAAGAACGCTGCTTTAGGAACTACAGAATTTACATTAAGCAATGGCATTACCGTTACTTTAAAACATACTGATTTTAAAAATGACCAGGTTTTGATGAGTGCAATAAGGCCCGGTGGAAAAGGGAATTATGGCATTGCCGATAAATACAATTCGGAATATTTAATATCGGTGATCAGCGCTATGGGTGTGGGAAATTTTTCTCCGGTAGATTTGAAAAAAGCATTGAGCGGAAAAACGGTAAGTGTGCGTCCAACATTTTCTGAGGTATCTGATGGATTTAGCGGAAGCAGTTCTGTAAAAGATGTGGAATCTATGTTGCAACTGGTTTATTTGCACGCAACTGAGCCGCGTGTTGATACTGCATTGTTCAAGTCATTTATTGAAAAAAATAAATCACAAATTGCTTTTTTAAACGCTAATCCACAGGCAGTTTTCATTGATTCTTTATTTAAAGTTTACTATAACGATAATCCACTGGCGCCCATCGCAGTGCCAAAAACTTCTTATTTTGATGCATTAAATCTTGACAGGATGATGCAGATTTATAAAGAACGATTTGAAGATTTGAATGAAATGCATTTCACTTTTACAGGAAGTATTACTGAAGAACAACTGAAACCATTATTGGAAAAATATATTGCAAGCCTTCCGGTTAGCTCAAAGAAATTTCATTATGTAGATAATAAAGTTCGCCCGGTGCAAGGCAAAAAGGAAGTAGATGTGTACAAGGGAAAAGAGCCGAAAGCGTTGATACTGGCTATTTACAGCGGTGAAGTGCCATATACCGAATCGTTGGATTTAAAAGCGCAAGCCATCAGTGAAATTTTAAATATCCGCATCATTGAAAATCTGAGAGAAAAAATCCAGGGAATTTATGGCGGCGGAATTCCTGTTCAGTTTCAAAAAATCCCTTATTCACATTACGATTTCTTCTTGCAATTACCCTGCGGCCCGGAAAAAATAGATACGCTGATTAAAGCGGCGAATGCAGAAATTGAAAGCATTATTAAAAACGGCCCTTCCAGAGAAAATCTGGAAAAAGTAAAGAAACAATGGAAAGAGCAGCACAAAGTGGATATGAAAGAAAACGGAACATGGCTTTCTCAATTGCAAAGTTTTTATTTTCCAGGTGATAATCCCGATTACTTTATCAATTACGACAAATATGTGGATGCGTTGACTGTAAAAGACATACAGGATGCGGCGAAATTATTATTGAGCACAAAGAATGTGGTGACAGGAATTTTGAGACCGGAAAAGGGGGAGTAAATTATTGAATTATCAAATTATTGAATTATTGCTTTCCTAAGTTGAAGCGAAAGTTGGTATGCCTGGGTCGGGACACTCTAAGCGTCCCAACCGTACAACGATTCATTATATTATTTAAGAAGAACAATGGTTACTTGCATTATTAATTCTCGATTCTCAATTATTAATTCTCAATTTCAGCATGAATATCGAAGACCTTAGAGATTTTGTTTTATCATTAACAGATGTAGAAGAAAGTTTTCCTTTTGGAGAAGACACGCTGGTATTTAAAACGAATAATAAAATTTTTTTGCTGGTTTCTTTATCGTCATCTCCTATGCAATTCAATGTAAAATGTGATCCGGAAAAAGCGATTGAATTGCGTGAAAAATATTCATGCATTTTGCCAGGTTATCACATGAATAAAAAACATTGGAATACGGTTATTGTTGATGGTACGTTGTCAAATTCGCAGTTAAAAAACTTTATAAAACATTCTTTTGAACTGGTAGCAAAAAAATCTTCGAAAAAATAATTTGGTGCTTCGTCTAAAATAGTGGAAACGAAAAAACCTAAGGTAATAAGGTTTGATTCATTACAGTACCGGGATTATTACTAAGGTTGATATGGTTTAATGATATGGTTTTAGAAAAAGCTGGAAGCCAACATTATTGCCTTAACCTGAATTCGATATAAGAAAACATGTCACTCCTTCGGAGTTTTCACACTGTTTTTAAACAATGCTATAATAATTTCATCCCTTCCCGTCTGGTCAGGGGCGGCCTTCGGGATTGTGTTTTCAAGCCTGAAAGGCTCTAATTATTGTAGAAAACGATTGATTATTAAATAAATCCCGAAGGGATAACATAAAATAAAATGAGAACATTGTTAAGTCGAACTCACGTTACCTTAGTAACACAATCGTAAAATCTCTACTTTATCGTATTACCTTATTTTCCCTTCAAAATGAGAAGCACCAAGAATCTATTTACAAAAACGAAAATAGAAATCAGCCTTAAAAGTTTGTTTGCTGTATCAATGTATCAGAAAATTCTTTTTGTTTTTTTCATTAATACAAAATCAAAATCTCCAATAAAACTTAGTTTGCTGCTTTTTAAAATATTCCCAAAACAAAGGCAGACCTGTGCAAATAATCTATACTGTGTTTTTTTCATTTACTTTTGAGGCTAACTTTTATTTCATTCTTTAGCGGCGTATGAAACTTATTGACTGGTATATTATAAATAAATTTATCACCACTTTTTTCTTTTGTCTTATTGCGCTCACCATTTTGGTTGTTATTGTAGATCTAAGTGAAAAGACAGATGACTTTGCCAAAACCGGGCTTACGGCAAAGCAAATTATTGTCCAATATTATTTTGGGTTTCTTCCGCGCATTGATGCCATGCTTTTCCCTCTTTTTCTTTTTATATCTGTCATTTTTTTTACTTCCAAAATGGCGAATCGCTCAGAGATTATTGCCATCCTGAGTACGGGAATCAGTTTTGGCCGCTTCCTGCGACCTTACCTGGTTGCAGGTCTTTTGTTTACGGTTTTATTATGGTGGACAAATCAATATATTCTTCCCCCGGCAAATGAAAAATGGGCGAATTTTAATGCAAAATATATTGACTTCAATTATGGTGGCTATGTAAATACTTCTACCATCAGCAACAAATATTTCAAACTCGATTCATTTTCCTATGCAGGCCTTCGTTACTACGACACCACTAACAAATCGGGAAGCAATTTTTTTATTCAAAGATTTCATAACACTGACCTCGTTTATAATTTAAGAGCATTAAATATTACCTGGGATACGGCTACTAAAAAATGGCGTTTGAATAATGTGGTGGAAAGAAGAATCAACGGGCTTCATCAGGAAGTAACGGATACGCCTGTTTTGCAAATGAATTTTAATTTCAAACCACGCGACCTGCAACGTGATGAATACATGAAAGATAAAATGACGACTCCGGAATTGGATCAATTTATTAAACTCGAAAAACTGCGTGGCTCGGGAGATGTCAATTCGTTATTGCTTGAGAAAAATAACCGGAATGCAAACCCGGTATCTGTTTTTATTTTAACGATAATCGGCGCATGTATCGCCTCGCGCAAGATTCGTGGTGGAAGTGGTTTTCACCTCGCGGTTGGCGTTTTAATCTGTGTTGTATATATTTTGGTAGGCCGTTTTGCTTCCGTTTTTGCGTT